>DKQD01000097.1 GCA_002474345.1 Bacteriovoracaceae bacterium UBA7317 | reverse complement strand
ATTACAGGGCTTGCAACAGGTCTTGCCCTAAGAGGTTTTAAACCTATTGTAGAAATTATGTTTGGAGATTTTGTAACATTAATAGCCGATCAACTTGTCAATCATGCCTGTAAGTTTAAGTGGATGTATAATGATCAAGTTGATGTACCCCTTATTATCCGAACCCCTATGGGTGGAAGGAGGGGGTATGGCCCAACTCATAGTCAGACTCTAGAGCAGATGTTTTTGTCGGTGCCTCAGTTAAAAATTGTGGCCCCATCTCACCTACATGATCCAGGTGCTCTTTTGTATAAGGCCTCTAAAAGTGAGAAGACACCTCTTCTTTTTATTGAGAATAAACTTCTTTATTCTCAAAAAATAAGGCAAGGAAACAGATACAAGGATTTTTTCATTAAAGAAGAGACCGGTCCGACAGGACACTCGACAGTGCTTGCCTCCCTTGTTCCTTTTGACGAACCGGCGGATGTCGCCCTTATTTGTTATGGAGGAATGACTCCTTTGGCACTCGAAGCTTCCTTTGAACTTTTTATGGAGGAAGAAATTGTGGTTAATGTCATCGTTCCTTCACTCATCAACCCAATCCCTATTGAGGATATTTTGAAACTAAATGGTGGAACGGATAAAATCGTGATTTGTGAAGAAAGTAACTCAAATGGTGGTTGGTCAGGGGAATTGTCATCTCAACTATACTTTTCTCTTTTTAAAAAGTTAGATAAGCAAATTCAGAGAGTCGGAGCAAGGCCTATCCCTATTCCTTGCTCAAAGCATCAAGAGGAAATCATTCTTCCGCAATTACCAGATATTATTTCAGCAGTTAAAAAGGTTTTGAGGTAATCAATGAAATACAACGAAATTAAAGTTCCCCAACTAGGTGTTAATGATGATTTTGTTATTTTAAATAATTATCTTTTTCAGGAAGGGGATAAGGTAACAACGGATGAGATCGTTGCCATTGTTGAATCAACGAAAATGAGTATCGATATCAATACAGATCATGGAGGTCACTTTTTTCCTCTTTGTGAAGAGGGCGCCGAAATAAAGGTAAACGAACCATTGGGCTATATTTTTGAAACAATGGAAGAGTTAAATCACTTCAAGGCAAGTTACACTTCACCTAAAGAGTCCTCTCCTCTAGAAGAAAAAGGTGTTTCTAGTGGAAAAGTAACCAAAAAGGCAAAAGAATTGCTTAAAAGACATTCCTTGAGTTTAGAGGATATTAAGCCTGAGTCAGGAATTTTAAGAGAAAAGGATGTTTTAAACTTTCTTGCATCAAAAAATACCGATGTTAAGTTTCCCGAATATCAAAAAGATAGGGAACAAGTTGTCATTTTTGGTTGTGGCAAAGGTTCCCGGACAGTTATGGAAACATTATCTACAAACCAATCGTATCAGGTCGTTGGTTTTATTGTCGATAGGGCAGACCCCCCAGAAGGGATAGATGGCCTTCCTGTCTTCAACCTCCCTGATTATGAATTTTTAAAAAGCAAAGAAATTTCTACAGTGGCCCTTGCCATTACAAACTCCTTAGAGCGTTTGGATATATTTAGAAAATTGGTAAAGAGTGGATTTAAGGTGATCAATGCCATTCATAAATTGGCCTATGTTTCTCCAACGGCATCTTTGGGCCAGGGAAACCATGTTAAGGCCGGTGCAATCATTGACACCAATTCAAAGATTTCTGATGCCTGTATTATTGATAATAACGTGACAATACCTCATGACAATATTGTTAAAGAGGGTGCTCACCTCGCTCCAGGCGTAACTTTGGGGAGTAGTATCACTATAGGAAAAAATGCCATCGTGGGGATTGGCTCCAGTATTTCTTCTGGAGTTGTGGTCGGTGACTTTTCTGTTGTTTCGGTAGGGTCTTCTGTTACCACAAATGTTGAGCAGAATTCAGTTGTTGAAGGAGTCCCAGGAAAGGTTATAGGGATGACTAAAAAATGACGGCACATATTTTTTTAGATTTTGATGGAACCCTCATTGACTCCCTCGACTCTCTTTATAAAGCTTATTTAGGAATTCTCAATCAATTTGGAATCGAAGGAAGTCGTGTTGAATTTGATCTTCTAAATGGGCCATCCATTTGGGAGGTCACTCTTTATCTTAAAAAAAAATATGGGATTGAAAGAGAAGCGGAAGAAATTTATAAAATGTACAATGAGATCATAAAGAGAAAATACTTAGATTCCAAACCCTTTTCCGATTCAGTTCTCTTTTTGGAAAAGCTCAAAAACTTAGGTGTTAAATCCTCTTTAGTAACGTCAGGATCAGAAGACCTTGTTGGCGATCTTCTAAAAAGATTGGACTGGTCAAAATATTTTCAATTTATTGTCTATGGAACTGAAGTTAAAGAGTCAAAGCCAAGCCCTCTCATTTACCTTAAGGCCTTGGAGCTTTCAAAGGCCAGAAAAGAAAAGGTAATAGTTGTGGAAGATTCCAAAAATGGAATTAAGGCTGCCATAGGAGCGGGCCTTAAAGTTTACGGATTGGAGTCTTATCACACTTCTAACGAACTCAAAGAAGCAGGCGCACATAAAACTATCGAAAAGATTTCTTCACTAATTCCTGAGTTAAACTAATAAGTCATTTAAAAAGCTTGAAGTCCTGTCAACACTATTGCCTTGAGGTCCTGTGAGGAATTGCTCATAAAATTCGTTTGACACTCGAGGCTTTTTAAAAAATTGAGAGCTTGATCCTTCCTGGCAAAGTTCGTTTATATCTTGCAAAAAATGATCAGGTGTACGTGATATAAAGACTCTTTTTTCTAAAAGCGTTTCACAGGATGCTCTTAGTTTTATGGCCCTTGAGTCAGTTAGGAGAAGTATTGGAGCTTTGGTCGCAATAACTTCACAAAGGGTGGTACTTGGAAACTCGAGTATAAAGGCATCCATTTTTTTCATAATATTTGAAAGCTTTGCTTTAGAGGAATAAAAAATACCTCCTTTTTCAGGAATAGACTTCTCCAAACCTGTACCAAAGTTTTCGAAATCGTAACCACTTTTAAAGTGGAGTTTAATTTTATCTTTGTTTTCAAAGTATTTAACGGCTTTATATCGAATGTCCAAAGTAGAGGCACTATCGTAGGCTCCAAACCTCCAAAGAACAAAAATGTCTCCTATAGGTCCACAAATGTAGCAGATATTAAGTTTTGATTTCACATTAAATCCTCAAAATAGGCAGAGCCGGTGACCACATTATTTGCTGAATAAGTTGGAAATATTTCTTTGGTTTCATCTACAAAGTCTTTCACAAGTTCGCTATAGATGAGGTAATGGGAGTTTTCTTTATTTTTTAAGTTTCTTGTGCAAACTGGAGATGGAGAAAGACCATCCAATAAGCCTACCGTACCTCCATGAAGGGCCAGGACGCTCTGGATGCCTTCTCTGTCTGCGAGGTAAAACATGAGGTCTGTTTCAGTGAGTGAGTCAGTTGTAAACATTAACTTGAATTTAAATTTTTTATTAAGAGCTTTGAAAGTCTTCGCTAAGCCGCTCATTTTTTCTAGGTCTTCAAAAATAACTTTTTTAATAAGAGGCTCAAAAAGGGGAAGGAAGTTAACACCTTCTTTTAAAGTCCAAGGATGGCCATCTAGTTTAGTCATTAAATCCTTAAGGAGTTCATTTTTATCAACGGATAGGGAGCCTTTTTTTAAAAAAGGTACATCTTGCCAATAGAAAAATTCCAAATTTTTATTTTTTTCTTTTAAGGCCTTTAATATTTTTTGTTTACCAAATGAATGACTGAAAACCAGCACCCATTTTTTTCTACTAAAAGGGAAGCTGAGAAAAGACGAAAAAAATGACGTATAACTTTTCCATTTCCGGTCTCTAAGGATGAATCTAAAAAAATTTTTGATGAAGCTTCGCGGGTAATACCAATAGGGAAAGGTCAAATCAAGCTGATGTTTTTGAGGCTTGCTTTTAATGATTTCTTCTAAATTGAGTTTTTCTTTAAATAGGGAGCAGAGAGTGTAAAAGGTATTTACTTCTTTTTTACCGTCAAAGGTGTAATAAACTTTTTCTTCGAAATGGTCTCTCACTATTTTGAGTTTATTAAGTTCATTAATGGCCCTATAAAAGGGGAACCTCAAAGAATGAAGGCGTGCCGTAAAGGGCCAAATTTGTTCCTTTTCAAATTTTGGAATCTTTTGGTGAATAATTTTATCTGCATCATGGCACCATGAATAGAGTCCCTTTAATTTTTCATACTCTTTATCAATTTTTACTTCCTCTTCTTTTTTGGAAATGTCTGAAAGGGTAAGGTAAGGGAGTTTTTTGTTTCTTAAAAAAATGACAGCTTCAGTTGTCCATGCAAACAAAGCGTCAATTCCTGGCCTATAGTGAGGTTCAAAAGATTCAAAGTCAGAAGCGCCATGGACGATAAAGCATTGCATAGTTATACTCTCGGTATCTATCTTAAAAGCAAGTGGAAAGGTCAATGCACTTGGTTTTAGTTTTCGTTTTCATTATTTCAAAAATATCCTTATAAACAAAGAGCAGGTAATCCAGTGAGTATTCATCAATTTTGTTTGGGGGAAGAATTTCCATTCGATTTTTCCCAATGGCGAGCCCATGTTTTAAGGTATCTCTGTCAAAGCAGACCGAGCAAAGCTCATTAAGAATTGGATAATTGGCAATGAAAAGGTTTGTACTTCCTCCAGCTCCATAAAGACCTATCTTCTTATTTTTGTAAGGGCCTAAAAGCTGGTTAATTTTTTGTGTCGTTTTTTGGATGTTTTCTTTATAGGACTCCACAATTTGCCTCGCTTTTTTGACAGGAGGCGCAGGCAGGACAGGCTTACTTGAACTTTTTTTGAAAATAAAGTGCATACAGAAATTCTCTCTTTCACTTGCAATGTACTCAAGTCCAAGAGAAGTAAAAGCATAGTGGAAAAATTCGAAATGGAAGCAGTTAATATGTTCATGAAAAACACTATAATAGGGTCTTTTTTCTACAACGGCTTCAATGTCAGGGACCTCTATAATTAAAAAACCATCTTCTTCAAGAAGCTCAGAGATTTTTTCAAGGGCAGGACGGGGGTTATTTAGATGTTCTGCACAGTGATAAGAAAAAATAAGGTCAAATTTTTTATTTTTAAATGGGTATTGTACAAAGTCACCTTCAATAAAATGATCGACCATCTCTTTTGATTTGTCACAAACATTAAAATCAACAATGGTAGTTTCGAGTTTTGATTGGGGGAGTTGAAAGAAAATTGAATTAACCCCTCCTCCAACATCTAAGGACTTAAGGTCTTTTCGTATTGAGTCCCCAATATGCGTTTGAAGGAATTTTATACGCCTTTCATGTATTGTGGGAATATCTTGAATAAAGACGTAGTTCTCATATAAAGATGAAATGAACTCATCCGTCATATCTTGAAGCTGAAGATGCCCGCATGTCTCACAGAGGTAGAGCTCACCTTCTTGATAGAGAGGGTCCTCTTTTTTGGATGGCCAAATATATGTTGGGAGTTTCTCAGTTGTAAAAACCTTTTTTACATTTTTTTCATAGCACCAACGGCAGCGGCTAAGGCCCATTTTTGAGTACCCCTTTTCTGTTTTATTCACGTACACTTATGGATTAGTAAGGCATTGAATGGATTTTTATGGTTTCATTTTTCGCATTTTTTGTAAAGATTGCACTGCTTTTGATTTGTCGTGTCAGGTTTATTGCAAGTAATGAACGCCTTCACTCTTTTTTGAAGAGGAATTGAGATAAACTCCATTTAAAAAAGCTGAGGCGAGTTCGGTATTTGTGATGAGAGGACAGTTGTACTTAATAGCAATTTTCCTAATTTCCTTTCCAAAGTTAAACTTTTTTGGAAGGTCTTTACCAATCAAATTAATGACTAGGTCGATTTTTTTATTCTCCAAATCTTTAGAGAGTTTATCCAGTTGGTCCTTGTTTTCTTCAACCTCTTTGAACTCTGCATTGTTAAGGAAATCTTTTTTTATTTTAAAGTTGGTTGTGACAGGTAAACCTAGGTGAAAAGACTTATCTATAATTTTTCGGGTAAGAGGGTTTCCTTCCTGGCCTTCTGAAATGATTAAAATTCCCTTTTTAGGCTTTTTAAGGCCTACTGACTCTGTTGAGAGGAGTAAAGAGTTTTCTAAGCTCTCAGAAATACAGCCCACTTCACCCGTTGAGGACATTTCGACCCTTAATTTAGGGTCAACCCCATCAAGTCTATTAAAGCTAAACATAGGAGATTTGACACCGACTCTCTCTTTATTTTTAATCGTTATATCGTTTGAAGAAAAGCTAGTCCCAAGCAAAATTTTTGTTGCAATTTTTGCTAAGTTTACTCCAGAGACTTTAGAAACAAAGGGAAAAGACCTTGAGGCCCTGGCATTGCACTCTATGACCTTAACTTGGTCACCTTTAACAAGAAATTGAATATTAAAAGGGCCGTTAAGGTTTAAAGACCTAACTATTTTTGATCCATAGTCTTTGGCCTTTTTTAATTGATGAGGCTCAATGGTTTGGGTTGGATAAACTATAGTTGCATCTCCAGAGTGAACACCAGCTTTTTCGAGGTGTTCGGAAAAAATGGCAATAACAACCTCTCCCTTTTTAGCAACTCCATCAAGTTCAACTTCCTTAGCTCCTTCAATAAATTTTGTCAGGAGGACTGGATGTGATTTAGAAACTTTTCCCGCTTTGACTAAAAAGTCTTCCAGTTGAGCTCTATTATGGGCCACTTTCATTGAAGTTCCCGAAAGAACGAAGCTAGGTCTCACTAAAATAGGAAAACCAATACTTTTTAAAAAATTATCAACTTCGTGAATATCATTTGCTGAGATGAATTCAGGCTGGTCAACTTCCAAACCTCTTAATATGTTGGAAAAGACCACTCTTCCCTCTGCTCTTCTTATGCTTTCTATGCTGTGACCTATTATGGGAAGACCATTTTTATTTAAAGTTTCGGCCAGGCAATTAGGCAACTGTCCGCCCATACAGACGATGGCACCATTAAAGTTTTCATAGTCTGAAATATCTAAAATTCTTTCTAAAGTGAGCTCTTCAAAATAAAGTCGGTCTGCAGCATTAAAATCGGTAGAAACCGTTTCAGGGTTACAGTTTATAATTATACTCTTTATATTTTCTTGCCTAATAGCTTCAGAGCAAGTGACCGCACACCAATCAAATTCAACACTGCTTCCGATCCTGTAGGCTCCACCACCAAGCAAAAGGTAAGATTTTTCATCTCGAAAGAACTCAACGTCGGACTCTTCACCAAAATAAGTAAAATAAATATAGTTTGAGGGGGCCAAAAACTCCCCTGCGGTTGTATCAATTTTTTTGGCAAAGGGAAAAACTTCAAGTTGTTTTCTATAATTTCTAAGGGCGTTTCGGAAGCTGCCTAGGTCAATGTGATCATCGTAGTAGGGGGCTTTTTGGGTTTGAAGGTTTACAATTTGGAGGTCTGAAAAACCCGCCTGCTTCCATTTTTTAAGGGTTTCTTTATTTATAGATTTTAGGAAAACTTGGTATTCAGCGTTTGATTTGAAGGCCTTTCCTAATGCAGAGTTTGAAATACTTTTTTCAATTTTTGTAAGGTCGCTTATCTCACAAAGAAACCATTTATCGATAAAAGAAGAATTTGAAACGTCTTCTAAACTGTGGCCTCTTCTAAAGGCTTCAAAGATTTTTAAAATGCGGTCAACGGTAGGAGTTGCAATGTCTTCTAGTATATTATTCGTATTCGAATAGGTGTGATCCAATGAAAAAATATGTTCATTTTCATGAACCATTCGTAGGGCCTTTTGGACAACTTCTTTGAAAGAGCGACCGATGGCCATAATTTCACCGACCGACTTCATCGTTGTTCCAAGGCAGTCTGAAACACCAACAAACTTTTTAAGGTCCCACTTAGGTAATTTCAAGGCCACGTAGTCAAGGGAAGGTTCGAAAAGGGCAGATGTTGTTTTTGTAACAGGATTTTTTAATTCGAGTAGGTTATATCCTATAGAAACTTTAGTCGAAAGGTAAGCAATGGGATAACCAGAAGCTTTACTGGCCAGAGCACTCGATCGAGATAACCTGGCATTAACCTCGATCACGTAGAAGGCCTTAGAAAATGGATCAAGAGCAAATTGAACATTACACTCACCGACAATCTTTAGGTGGTTAACAATATTCAGCGAAGTTGATCTTAGGAGCTGATATTCTTCGTCGGTTAAGGTTTGGCTAGGGCATATAACAATGGAATCTCCTGTATGGACTCCAAGGGGGTCGAAGTTTTCCATATTACAAATAGTAATGGCGTTCCCTTCACCGTCCCTCATTACTTCATATTCAACTTCCTTCCAGCCAAATAAGGACTTTTCTAATAATATTTGTGAAGAAGAGGAGAGTGCTTTTGTTGCTAATTTTTTGAGTTCCTCTTCTGAGTGGACAACACCACTTCCTAGGCCACCGAGTGCAAAAGCGGACCTCACAAGAAGAGGGAAACCTATTTCTTTTGCTGCCGAGAGGGCCTTTTCCAAAGTCGTTGCTGCAATACTTGGAACGACTGGGATTTTGAAGTCCGTCATGAAATTGGCAAAGAGTTCCCTATCTTCTGTTAAGTTGAAGGTAGGTAGTGGTGTTCCTAGATTGCAAATATTGTATTTTTCTAGAACTCCTTTTTCGTCTAGCTCTAAAATGCAATTGATGGCAGTTTGGCCACCACAATTAGCGATGATTCCGGCGGGCCTTTCTTTTTCAATAACTTTTTCCACCCAATGGGCGTTGATAGGGTAAAGATAAATTTTTCTATTTTCTTTGGGATCGGTTTGGACGGTTGCGATATTAGGGTTCACAACAATAACTTCAAGGCCTTCTTCTTCTAAAGATCTTAAAGCTTGGGTTCCGGAGTAATCGAATTCTCCAGCTTGACCAATGGATAAAGCTCCTGAACCAAGCAAGAGGACCTTTTTATTTTCTTTTAACCGGGGATTTAGTGGCATATCAAACCTTTATGAGACTTAACGTCACTTAAGAAATCATCAATGATCCATTCTGTATCAGAGGGGCCTCCAGCTGCTTCTGGATGAAATTGGACACCTTTTATAGGTTTGGACTTATGTAAGATTCCTGCAAGTGACTCATCGTTAGCGTTTAAAAACCAAGGGCTCCAGTTTTCTGGTATACTCTCTTTTTTAACTATAAAACTATGGTTTTGGCTGGTCATAAAACCTCTGGATGGATTTTCTGTTAAGTAGACTGGATGGTTGTGTCCTCGATGTCCAAAAGGCAGCCTGCCTGTTTGTGCACCGATTGCCAAAGACATAAGTTGAAATCCTAAGCAGATACCTAAGACTGGCTTATCTTGGTTAAGAATTGTTTTAAGTCTTGCTGGAAGATCAAGAGTTTTATTTGGATCTCCAGGACCGTTACTAATGAGCCAGCCATCGCAATTAACTTTGTTAAAGTCTGTATTCCAAGGTAAAACTTCTACCCGACAGCCCTTTTCAATAAGTTTTCTAATGATGTTCCATTTCACTCCACAGTCAATGAGAGCAATTTTTAGAGGGCCTTTTCCTAGGGTGTAGGATGTCCGAGTAGAAACCTTTTCTATAATAGAGTGTTCGTTAGGGTCATAAAAGTCTACTGGAGTATTTGGGTCATAGACGATTCGTCCCAAGACATTTTCTTTGTCTCTTATGATCTTAATGAGCTTTCTAGTGTCAATATTTGCTATTCCTGGAATATCATTTTCTTTAAGCCAAGCATCTAAAGTCTTTTTCCCTTTCCAGTGAAATTGTGAGTGAGAATTTTGGCTTAAAATAACACCACTTGCGTTAATTTTATCCTTCTCAAAACTTTGGGTGAGTTGATCTTTTGACAGCTCTGGAACACCGTAATTCCCAATCATTGGGTAGGAAAAAGTTATAATTTGTCCGTAGTAAGAGGGGTCAGTAATTGTTTCAACATAGCCAACCATCCCTGTTGTAAAAACCAGGTTCCCCCCAGTATTTTTTTTTGCTCCAATCGGGTGACCTACAAGTTTATCGCCAGTTGAAAGTTCTAAAATAGATGTTTCAAAGTTTGTCATTCAAATTCCAGGTAACAATTCTTTGTAGTGTATGGAGAGACCTCACTATTTTTATAAACGATAAAAGTCTACTTTAAAGAATTTGAATAATCTAGAAATTCTTCAAAGGAGTCAGCCTAATGCCTAAAGTATAGTTTCTCGATAAATGAGTGATATTATTGAGGCTTTAATTTAATTGATTTTTAAAATAATTCTTTATGGTCAATTGATTTTAAATTTTTCTTTCACTAATAATTTAAATGATGTAATTTTTTGTAGTATTATTTTTTATGAGGGCAAAGAATTGATAATTTATAAAGACATTTCTAAAAGTCAATGTAAGGACACCATTTTAGTTTCAGTTTTTCTATTATTTATTTTTTCTCTTTGGAAAGAGGTGGATATCTCTAAAATTGGCTTTTTAGTCGCTCTTGTGGGTCTTATTGTGCCTA
>DKQD01000067.1 GCA_002474345.1 Bacteriovoracaceae bacterium UBA7317 | reverse complement strand
AATAACTCGGCCAAGAAATTGTTTAAGGATAAATTTGAAAAAAGCAATATTAATTTTTATTCCACTGAACGATTCCTAAAACCTAAATCCATTTATTCTAGTAATGAATTTACCTTTGAGGGAGGATGGCGTTCTAATTCACATGGAAGGTTTTTTTGTGATGTAAATGGGGATAAGCGAGGTGACTTAGTCGCTATAGGAGATTCAAAGATCTTTGTTGCATTATCAAATGGAAAAGATCTTAAACCTTCTTCTTCCTGGGGAAATAGTTTTACCACTGACCAAAAGTGGAACAATATTCATCACATTAGACACTGCCAGGATGTGAATGGGAACGGTAAAGCCGATCTTTGGGCAATAGGAAATGATGCCATTATGATTGCTTATTCCAATGGAAAAGAATTTGAATATTTAGGTTCCGCTGTTTGGTCTTTCCAAAGAAAACTTGAGGGCTATGAGTTTATGACCCGAAATGCAGGCTGTTTCAATTGTTGGGATGGGTGGAAACACCCTCGTTTAGCAGGAGATTTTAACGGAGATGGACTCACCGATATTATGGGGATTGGTGAAAGGAAAACCTATATTACTCTTTTTAACCTATGGGGGCGTTCTACTTTAGATCAACCCTAATTTTTAAAATTAGAAAAAAAAGTGCCTTTTTTATGAAGAGATATGATGCCAATCTTTTAATAAAAATTAAAAGACATTTAGCGCTATCTTAATTTATAGTTTTATAATAAAAATTAAAATGAGGAACTAATGAAGATAAGCCTTTGTGCTCTTTTTATTTCGTTTATTTTTTTTCCTTTTGCTCATGCTTACGGCAAGGAAATCATTGTCATTCCTGGACTCCAACTTGATTTTAAAAACTGCAAAAGTTTTATTGTTTTAGAAAACAGAATCAAAATGGCAAAAAAAGTAGGAGATAAAAAAAGACAAAGTGAAGTTTATGTTCCTTCCGGAAGGTGCTTTAACGCGAATCCGGTATGTTGTAATGTAAGAACAGAAGCTGAAGAAATGAAGCTTGCCCTTACTTCAAAAATGGGTGTTTCTTCTTCAAGAATTTTTAAAGAAGAAAAGTCTTTAACAACAAGACAAAACGCCAAACATACATCGAAACTCATATCTGAGCTTTTTCCTAACTACAATGGCCTAAGTGTCGTCACTTCTTTCTATCATATAAACCGCAATTCCTGGCTTAAAGATAAAAAGAATAATTCAACTAGGCATATTTTTGATAAAAAGTTTAAAAATGTCACTTATTACTCATCTGATCGATTTTTAAAACCTTCAGTTGCTTATAAGGATTCTTTCTTTACCTATAGCGATGATTGGCGTTCGGACGTCCACTCGAGGCTTTTTTGTGATGTTAATGGAGACGGAAAGGACGACCTTGTGGGAATCGGGAGCAACGATATTGATGTATCTTTATCAAGGGGAAAGAATTTTAAGGCCCACTCTTCATGGGGGAGTCAGTTAACCTCTTCCGAAGGGTGGAATAATATTGATCACGTTAGACTTTGCGAGGATGTCAACGGAGATGGTAAGGCCGATCTTATTGGCTTTGGAAATGACGGCGTTTATATTTCTCAATCGACTGGATCTAATTTTGAAAAAGCAAAAAAATGGAGTGAAAAATTTGGTAAAAAGGACGGATGGAATACGAAATATCATGCGAGGATGGTAGGTGACGTTAACGGTGATGGAAGGGCCGATATAGTTTCGGTTGGTGACCGGGAAACATTTGTTGCCTTATCTACTGGAATCCACTTCGCTCCTCCACAAGTTTGGAGAAAGTGTGATCGGTCCATGTCATTTAAATGCGGTGGCTTTACGGGGGACCATGTAAGAGTTTTGGGCGACTTTGATGGAGACGGCAAAAAAGACATTATCGGCTTTGGGGACGTTAATATCTTTGTCATGAAGTCGACGGGAAAATCCTTTGAACCTTCGAGAGCTAAATTAAAAGATGATGAAAAAGGAAATAGGGCCTCTTTTACACCTAATGCAGGCGGCTTCATTGGGGGATACCGCTACAATAGTAAAAGAACAATGACAGACTTTCCACGAGGTGCAGCTGACTTTAATGGTGATGGTAAAGCTGACCTTTGGGCCATTGGTAAAGATTCTATTATGATTGCATTTTCAAATGGTGAGGAGTTTGAATACTTAGGACAAAGTAGTTGGTCCTTTCACCGACGCCTTAAGGGCTATGACCTTTTGACAAGAGATGCGGGGTGCCTCAAGTGTTGGGATGGATGGAAGCATCCAAGGCTGGTCGGGGATATAAATGGAGATGGTCTAAATGATATTATTGGAATAGGAAGTAAAAAAACCTATGTTACGATTTTTGACTTAGGAGGAAAGTCAACAAGTGACCAGCCGTAAAGAAATACTATGCCTTGAGGAACTTCGAAAAAATTATTTTAAATATTGAAGGCCATTTTTTATTAGGAAAATGAGGATGATTAATTTTATCCAGGTTTCCGATTCAAAGGTTAGAGTATCTCCTCCCCTCCACAAGCTAAAATTTAAAGCTCTTGAGTGTATATTTTTAGGCCTTCTTTTTTTATTTACCACTTTTCATGAAATAAATTCTGATACCCCTAAATATTTCTCTCATATAATGAAGATTTTCTTCTAAGGTTTCTTTTGGATGAGGAAATCTGTCTTCCATTTCCTTTCTATTCAAAGACTCGATTATTTTGTCAAATTGGTATTCCGTTTCAACCTCATAACTTCTTTTGTCTAACGTAACTTCAAAAAGAACTTTCCTAAATTCATTTAATAATTTGTAGGCTGACTCTTTGCTTTTAATCATATTTATCTCCCTCCATAAGCATATATAAAAGTCTCACCACTAATAAGAGGATATTTTAGCTTAATGGCCACTTTTTTTCACTTTTCTAGATAATGTTTATACTTATTTCAAAGCTTTGACTTGAAAACTAAAATTCTGCCAACTGCAAAACTCATTTTGTTTTTTTACTAAAAATAAGGCGTGATCTTTGGATAGAGCTTTTATAATAAACTCTTTCTTTTCCAAAATGGAAACTGCTTTAACGACAAATAATCTTTGTGAAACCAAATCGTTTTCCTTATTTATAAACCGTGATTAAGGTAATTTGTCCCATTTATCTTTAGACCACCAATAAAAATTCACATCG
>DKQD01000175.1:7019-7580 GCA_002474345.1 Bacteriovoracaceae bacterium UBA7317 | reverse complement strand
ATTTAATTTAAGTTATCTTTTCTTAAAAATATCTTTTTAAAATAAATTCTACCAGTTGCGTTTTCATAGACAATTAAGATTGTTAAGTCATTTTTCAAAAGAACTAAAAGATCATCCATCACTCTACTTTCAAATACCAAATCTGGATCATTGGCATACCCAAATACTTTGACCAATTCTCATTTAAATTTACTAATTCTTTAGTACCCAAAATATTTCTTTTTTCAATAACTTTAAAATCGTTTCTCAATGCAGATTTGATGATTGCTTCATCAGCGTGAGATTGGCTGGCCAGATTAATTTTTTCTCCACTCTCTGTTTTAAAATGGGCCAGCGCCCCTTTTTGACTGCGAGAGGGATGAATTTCAGAAAAATAAAATTTAGATTCACTTTTTAATAAACTTCTAACCTTATTAAAAAATAAGTCTAAATCATCAATATGCTCAAGCACAAGGCTCATTATAGCTACATCAAAAGGACCATTAGGTATTTCATCTTTTAAGACATCTGCATGGACAAAAGTTATCCTTGGGCCATTAACTTTTGCTTTTGCCTTCCCTA
>DKQD01000175.1:0-6628 GCA_002474345.1 Bacteriovoracaceae bacterium UBA7317 | reverse complement strand
AGTGTGTCGACCTGTCCCACAACCAATTTCTAAAACATTCTGATTTTTTATTTCAGAATACATAGAGGGAAATTTCAACTCATCTATGGTTACTGTGGAGTTAGGATACTGATCGTAAAACTCTGACCATATATTGTAATTTTTTTGATTTAATTTTGAATTTGTCATAAACGCTCCTTCTTTTATGAACGTACCTCTCCGTTGGAGCATAAATTTTTAGAGCTCATTAGATAATGTAGCACCACTATAAATTCTAAAGAATATTATTTTTACCGACGTGGATTCTTATAGTGCTAAGGAAGCCTTCTAAATATTTTAATATTCCAAGCTTTTATTTATCACCTATAAGAGAGAGTTGAATATCTTTCGAACCCAGACTAATTGGTTTAGAAGTTTTTACTTCAACTCCTGATTTATCCATTGCACTTCCTGAAGGGCTGATCCTCGCAATAACGACAAATGGACCCTTAAAAGGTAAACTTGGCATCATTTTTTTTGATTCAT
The DNA here is from genome assembly GCA_002474345.1 of Bacteriovoracaceae bacterium UBA7317. Classification (GTDB taxonomy): domain Bacteria; phylum Bdellovibrionota; class Bacteriovoracia; order Bacteriovoracales; family Bacteriovoracaceae; genus UBA7317. The sequence goes on along the minus strand of DKQD01000175.1, from coordinate 6,124 downwards.
CTAGAGTGAACTTTACAGGAAATTTTGGAGACTCTATTTTTTGAACTGCTAATGGCATTGGCATCGCACTTCCAAATTTTTTTGCAAAAACATACAATGTGCCTTTAGGTACTTTTCCTTTAATACTCACAATACCACTTAAACTCTTAGCATGTATATTTAAAGCACAAAACATAATCACACTTAGTATGGATACTTTTATTAGATTCATTTAATACTCCCCAATTAAATCATTTAGTTTTTTTATCTTATGTATTTTAGTAAATTAAGGTCTCTTCACGGACCTTAATTGAAAAATTCCTATTTGGAAATAATTCAAAAATTTGACAAAAATTAAACGCTTAGCATTCACTAACGGAGGAGATCTATAAGTCTTATCTAATTGATTTTATTATAGCGAAAATAAGAAAAACTACAATTTATGACAAGGGGTTTAATTTTATATAGACTTCACATCGAACAGGCTTTCCCTTTAGAAAAAAGGCATAAGGATCACTGTAAACCCTTTCGTATTTTAAAGAAGAAAATAAAGCAATGGATGCATTATTATCAGGAAAAATATAGGCCGCTAATTTTTTTAATTTTAATTCTTCAAAACAAAATTTCTCTAATAAACAAATGGCCTTCTTACCTAAACCTTTTTTCTGATGCTTTTCAAAAATGGATATTTCAATTTTCCCAGAATGAGAAGGATGCCTCAAAACGTCGAAAACTTGGACCAAACCCACTGGATCACTTTTTAATTCTGCGTAGAAAGAGTAGCCTCGGTCTTCTTTTTCCTGTTGATTCATCTCTTTCACTAAATTTTTAAAATGGCCCTCATCAGCATCAATATCTTTCCAAAAACCTTCTTTCCAAGTTTGAAAGTCATTTTGATTGATTTTTCTAAGTTTTAAAATTTCTTGATCCATATAAAAAAGTCTACAAGAAAAAGGAAATTTTGCAACTTTTTAAAAGTGCAGGAATAGACCTAAATCATAAATTTTTCTGACCTAATCTCTTTAAAAGATTACAATAAACTACCATAGTAGTCATTTGGAGGAAAAATGAAATTTCTTGTTATCGGTGCAACCGGAGCCACTGGAAAGCTTTTAGTTTCACAACTTCTTGAAAAAGGTCATGAGGTACGCGCTATTGCAAGAAGTAAAGATAAACTACCTGAAAACCTTCGAACACATCAAAACTGTGAAGTCATTGAAGGAGCTTTACTTGACTTTGGTGATGAAAAACTTAGTGAGCTTATTCAAGGATGCCAGGGTGTCGGTTCATGCCTTGGACATAACATGACTTTCAAAGGAATCTATGGAAAACCTCGTCTACTGGTGACTGAGGCCGTAAAGCGACTCTGTTCAACAGCTAAGTCTCCGATACGCTTTGTATTGATGAATACAACAGGTAACAGAAATCGTGACTTAAACGAACCTATCTCCCCAGCACAAAAAATAGTTATAGGGCTTATTCGACTTTTAGTTCCTCCACACCTAGATAATGAGAAGGCCAGCGATGTTTTACGTCTCACATACCCAAATGGCTCCAATGTCGAGTGGGTTGTCGTAAGACCTGATGGTCTTATTGATAAAGATAAAGTCTCAGAGTATGAGCTACACCAGTCTCCAACTCGAAGTGCAATATTTGATGCTGGAAAAACGTCTCGAATCAATGTAGCTCACTTTATGGCCTCTTTGTTGACAGACCAGGGCGTTTTTAGCGAATGGAAAAACCAAATGCCGGTAATCTATAATAAGCAATAGATTTTAAAATCTTGGTGGAGGTGGTGTAACCCTCACAAGTAAATGTTTTTATTGAAGCAATATTTCAAATCACTACAAATGACTACATTAAACTTAACTTTGGTGAATTTCAGAGTTTTTCACATGAAGAAAGTAAAAATGTCTTTCATATTGAGTAATAAAATCCGCAACAATCTGTTCTTGGTTGTAACCATAAACATCGTAATCTTGACCACCACTTTGTAAAAATACTTCTGCGCGTACATAGGAATTACGATCTTCTGGGGCGTAGTCAGGTGTTTCAAAAGTACGAAGTCGAATATTATAAACAAAGTCTTCAACATCGACGTTCTTTATCACGAGAGAAATCGATTCATCACCTTTTCTTTTAAGCTCTACTTCTAAATCTTTGTCTGCTAATTCATCTCTAAGGTCATTAAATGCCGGTTGAGCGGTATCTTTCAAAAACTTTTTGGCCTCATCTTTTGCAGGGTGAGTGATCAAGGCATCTAGTCTTTCCTTCCAGTCTGTTGATGCCTGAGAGTACTGAACAACTGTATTATGATTTTGCACTACATGCATTAGATCATAATCGGCCTTTAACGTTTTAATAAATCCATATCCACCAACTAAAAATACAATCATCAAAGGAAAAGCTGAAAGTATTGTCATGGTTTGAAGAGCATCTAACCCTCCCGCAAACAATAAAGTTGCAGCCACCACACCTTCTGTCACCGCCCAAAAAACTCTTTGCCACACAGGAGGTTCATGAGCCCCACCAGAAGCGAGAGTATCAATCACAAGAGATCCACTATCGGATGAACTTACAAAAAATGTCACAATCAACATGACACCTACCACTGATAAGACAGTTGAAAATGGCAAGTATTCAAAAAACTTAAACAAGGCAATTGCAACATTACTATTTACAGCCTCAGCAAGCTCAGGTGCTCCTCCAGCAAGAACCATATCTAAAGCAGAGTTACCCATTACTGTCATCCACAAGAAAGTAAAACCAGCAGGAATAAAAAGAACGCCAATCATAAACTGACGGATCGTTCTTCCTTTAGAGATTCGAGCAATAAACATTCCTACAAATGGTGACCATGAAATCCACCACGCCCAATAAAGAAGCGTCCAACCACCAATCCAAGATTCCTTTTTCTCATAAGCATAAAGATTAAAGGTTTTATAAACAAGATCTGAGAGGTAAGCACCAGTGTTTTGGACATAAGCCTGAAGCAAATCAACTGTGCTTCCCATTAAGAGGATGGCAGCCATCAGGACCGTGGCCAAAATGACATTGATATTTGATAATTTCTTAATCCCCCCATCAAGTCCAAGGACAACAGATATAGTTGCCATCGCAGTAATACCCGCAATCAACAAAACCTGGTTCGTTCCACTTTGCTCTATACCAAATAAATAACTTAACCCTGCATTCACTTGAGTCACACCGAGACCAAGTGAAGTGGCAACTCCAAACATAGTTCCGATAACAGCAAAAGTATCAATGGCATCGCCAATTCGACCATGAATTTTATCGCCAATGAAAGGATGAAAAGTTGAACGAGGAAGTAAAGGAAGATTTTTTCGATAACAAAAGTATGCGAGAATAACTGCCAAAAAAGCGTACACGGCCCAAGCATGGAGGCCCCAATGGAAAAAAGTGATCTTCATTGCCTGTTTAGCACTTTCTATTGTTCCCGGCTCACCTATTGGTGGCGATGAGAAATGCATTAATGGCTCAGCAACTCCATAAAACATGAGTCCTATTCCCATGCCGGCAGAGAACAACATGGTAAACCATGAAAGACTGCTGTACTCTGGGTCAACATGATCAGGGCCTAGTTTGATATCGCCAAGTCTACTTGTAATAAGCCACAAACAGACAAACATAATTGTCCCAACGGTTAAGACATAGAGCCAACCTGTCTTTGCAACAATGACTGTTTGTGCTTCTTTAAAAAACTCGCCAAGCTCAGTAGGCCAAATTGAGGCGACCGCAGTTAGTAATAAAATAAAAATAACAGAACTAAAAAAGACGTTCTTATTAATGTTTTGATTGTTCATTGATTGCCTTAAATTGAATTGAAAAGTTTAGAAAAACTAGCATGATTCAATGCTTAAGACATGATGCGCTGTGTGGTGGTAGTCAAAGTCATATAAACTAATGTTTTTATTAATTTATATTTCGAAATAACTACAGGTCGCTACAAATACCTAACCTTTGGTTTAATTTATAAATCGTAGTTGTTGTTAAAATGTAATGAAACTTATCATGAACTCCTAAACATTCTGCAAACTTCTTAATTCCAATCTTTAGCTTAGTTGAGGCTTCACCAAGTTCAAAATCTCTTATGTAAAACTACTCTAGATAAAGGTATACTTTTTGATGGTGGAGGTGGTGGGAATCGAACCCACGTCCAAAGAACTCTCAGAATAACCTACTACGTGTGTAGTTCCAGATTATTGCCATGGAACAAGGCTGTCTGGTTTTGTATCCCCAGCAAACCTCGGCGATTTTTTAACCAGGTAGACCCGACGACTCCTGAAAGACAAGTTTACAGGCCGCCTTAACCTGCTTGCATGTTTCTGTTTATCGGGACATGCCCCTCAAGTAATGGATTCGCTAATTAAGCGGCCATCGCTGGTGCAAAATCATTTGATTCAGCAAATATAGTTTGATCTCCTTTTTACTGGGCCGGGAGATCAACCCAGACACGCAAATTAAACCTCGCAGTCCCCTGTCGAAGCCAGGGCACCCCCATAGAGAATAGATACCACTAGGGCAAGAAAGGGAACGTACCATGAGTTACGCGAGAGGACAAACTCAAAAAATGGAATTTTGTGAATCTTTTTTTAAGAAACTCCTCACAAAAAAAAACTTTTCAAGGTCAAAATCTAAGTGGTAGAACAACTTTCATAGAATTCACTTCTGAAAAGTCCAAGCCCAAAGTTTAACAAACACAACGGGTCTAAGTCTGGAGGGTAGGCATATGGAAACAATTAAAGTTCTCCTAGTCGAAGATGAAGAGGATATCCGCGAAATGGTTCACTTTAACCTTTTCAAAGAACGGTATCAGGTTCTTCTGGCCTCTGATGGACAAACCGCGGTCGATGTCGCCACCAAAGAATTGCCTGAACTTATCGTGCTTGATGTTATGCTTCCAAAGATGGATGGTTTTGAGGTTTGTGAACGTTTGAAAAATGACCCACAAACCAAAAAAATTCCAATCATTATGCTTACGGCCAAGGGTGAAGAAGAAGATGTCATCAAAGGACTCGAAGTTGGAGCGGATGATTATATTACCAAACCTTTTAGTCCAAAAGTTCTGCTAGCGAGAATAAAAGCTGTTTTAAGGCGTTCTAAAAACACTGTTAAAAGCCAAAAAAATGTCTTCACGCTTAATGACATTAGAATTGACCTTTCAAAAAGAAAAACTTTCATAAGGGACACTGAGCTAAAGTTGACCTATACAGAGTTCCAAATCCTCCACCTTCTTGCACAGAAGTCCGGATGGGTTTTTACAAGAGGTCAGATAGTTGATTCTATTAGGGGAGAAAATCACGCCATAACTGACAGGTCCGTTGACGTTCAGATTGTTAATCTTAGAAAAAAAATGGGAGACCAAGGTCACCTCATAGAAACTGTTCGTGGTGTAGGGTATAGATTTCAAGAAAACGTTACCCCTCTTTAAAAATATATGGAAAAGAGCAAAATTATAAAAAGCCTTTATTTTCCCTACTTCTGGGGTCCTCTTGTCGGCCTAATGCTCATTCTTCTTTTCTTTTTTGGGTTTAGTCTTAAGTCATACACACATAAGAAACAAAAAGAGATCCTCTTAAATAAATCTGCAATCCTTCAACAGGACTATTCTAGAGATCTAGCTGACAACGCTTTAGCAATGTTAAAAGAAAAAATGATTTCCGATTCTCTAAAACTGGACCTTAACCTTACTCTCCTTGATCCTCAGAAGGACCCTGTTTTTTCAGCAAGCCTTCCTCATATGGATAAAGAGAAAGATTTTATTAACTTGGTCTTACCTCTTAAAGTGGCCCAAAATAACTTGGGTTATTTAAAAGCTTCAAAGCCTCTTTCCCGCTACTATCAGGAACTTAAATATATCTTTCTTTTGATGGGTATAATGACTTCAACATTATTGGCCTCCTTTTTTATTTTAAACTATACCCTAACTAAAAAGATTATCCGTCCCTTGAAATCCATGAGAAATTACGCCTTAAAAATTGCTGAAGGCGATTTTTCTTCAAAGATTTTAATTAAAAAAAGGCAATATAAAGAAATTAAACAATTAGGACACACCCTTAATAAAATGAAAGACCAATTAGAGGGTCGGATTCAAACTATTATAAAAAACAAAAATGAAAAGGAA
>DKQD01000139.1:12887-21422 GCA_002474345.1 Bacteriovoracaceae bacterium UBA7317 | reverse complement strand
TGGTCTGGCCAATTTTAAATCAAGAATTAAGTTGGAATTATCATCCAAATCAATTAGCTTAATTGACTCTGATTCCTTGATCGTTTGATTTTCTATATCCGCCAAGGAAGGAGGTCTATTTACATTTTTTACTTCTACACTAAAAATATCATAAGAAATAGAAGGAGTTAATTCTCCATTTTTATTTTTAAATTCCCCCCCATCAGAACCAATAACCTTAAACTCATAAATCCCTGAAAGAAAGTAATCTGTTTTCCAATTGATCTGTCCTTTTTGTTCATCGAACTTTAGACCCCTTAAGCTTGAACAACTTCCACCTTCATCCTTTTCCTGTACATTTCCGTCAACCAACTTATCGTAAAAACATTTATAGCTTAATTTTTCTTTATCTATATCAGTGTCATCACCCGTATTTTGATCATAAAAGTCTATCGAAGGCATCGAATCGTTTTCGTTTACTAACTTATTTTTTATATCAACAAGCTTAGGCCTTCTATTTACGTTTTTGACTTTAACTTTAAATATTTTATTCATTGATAAAGGTTTTGGATCATCGTCTATCGCAGTGATCTTAAACTCATAGGTTCCAGACTGATCATAATCAGGCGTCCAGTTAATTTGTCCTTTATCTGAATTAAAAGTCAAACCACTAATTCTTAAACAATCTACTCCGTTTTCCACCTTTTCATCTGCCTTTAAATCATAAAGGCAGGTATAAGTTATCTTCTGTAAATCAATATCTTCATCCTCTCCCTTTGGACCATCCTTTAGCGCGACTGTTTTACGAGCTTCTTTTATATCTATTTTCAAAATTGAATTATCAGAAACGTCGACTGTATTAATTGCAATATTTTCATCGACCTCTTGATTTGGAATATCACTCAAGCTAGGAGGTCTGTTTACATTTTTAACGTTTATGCTAAAAACCTTTTCATCTAAGGATTCTATTAATTTATTTTCAATTTTATCAAATATTTTTCCACCATCAGATGCCTTTAATTTGAATTCGTAAGTACCAGAATGGAAATAATCCGTTTTCCACTCTAAGATCCCCTTTGTCTGATCAAACTTTAGTCCTCTAATTTCCTTACAATCTAAATTTTCAGCTACGTTATTGTCTTTTTTGTTATCGTAAAAACATGAATATGTGATTTTATCCAAATCTACATCTTCATCATCACTCTTAACTGGATTTAAAGGTCTTATTAACGAAAGAGGTGATTTAATAACAGATGAATCATTAGCATCCACTTTCAACAAAGGGTCACTTTCTTTAATAACAAGGTCTTCTATTTCTGCTAAACTTGGTGGTCTATTTACATTATCTACTTTAATTTTTAATATCTTTTTATCCTCAAGGCTTTTTCCTGGCGCACCATCACTCGCAACAATCATAAATTCATAAGTTCCAGATTGAAAAAAATCAGGAGTCCAATTAATTAGACCTTTATCACTATCAAAACTAAAACCTCTTAAATTCTTATCATCGCATTTTTTGAAAGCATTTACTTTACCATCTATAATTTGATCAAAAAAACAGCTGTAGGTTATCTTTTGTAAGTCAATATCAAAATCCTTATTCTTACCAATTGGATAAGAGGAACCATCATTGAAGTCTATTTCTTTGATAGTGGTTCCTTCATCTACTTTTAAAATTTCTTCAAAATTAATTTTTTCACCCGAAGAAAAAGCAACAAGAAGTGGTGGCCTATTAAAATCCTTTACTTTTACTTTAAATGTCCTCTTATTTAACCCTAACTCCTTTGATTCATTTTTTCCGTCATCAGCTGTTATCGTAAAAACATAATCTCCAGACTGTCTATTATCAGGAACCCAATCCATTTCACCGGTATTTTCGTTAAATTTAAAATTATTCTCTTTACCGTTTAGCCCCGAACAATCTGTCTTTTTTGACAAGTTACCATTTGCTGAATTTTGATATTGGCAATTAAACGTCAAAACTTCTAAATCCCTATCAGAGTCAGGGTTTTTAAAAAGCTCTCCATTTTTACTTTTTAACAAAAGCGACTTATCGATTCTATCTTGATTGACTTTGACAAGACTTATATCATCGACATTAATAGGCTCCATCGTCTCTAGTTCATAAATAGTTTGATCTTTAATCTCACTTAGAAGAGGTTTGTGATTTTTATTACTTATTTTTACAATAAATTTAATTTCGTCTTTTAATGACCCATTTAATAAATCTCCATCATCCCCAATTATTTTAAATTCGTATGTTCCTTCCTGGAAATGGTCGGGTTCCCATTCAAACTGTCCGTTTAAATTATTAAAGTCTAATTTCCCAATCCCAACATTATCAAATTCTTTTTTCCCTTCGACTTTTTTATTCGTTTCTCCGGTTTCACAAGAATAAAAACTATTTTCTTTTGATTTACTTTTTTTTCTATACCAACAAGAATAAATTATTCTATCAAAATCTTGGTCTTCATCATCTCCCTTTATTGAACGGCCAAAACCTAAATCTTTCAAATCTTCTTTAGGTACGCTCTTTCCTTCGAAATAATGTGGAATAGATATGTCATTAATGTCAATTGATATTTTTTTCTCTTCTTTTAAATTAAATATTATAGGCCCAGTTGATGTTTTTTTTACTTCCTTACCGCTAGAAAAGATAGCCAAGTTTGGTTTGTGATTATTCTTTTTTATTTCAATATATGAATAAATTGACTTAGTTGATATTTTTTTGCCTTTGCTTTTATAACCCTCCCTAGGTCCATCTCTTGCCTCAATAACGACTTTATATTTTCCATACTGGTAAAAGTCAGGCTTCCAATTAAAAATTCCTGTATGAATATTAAACTCGAAATTTCTTAAAGCACCACATCTTTTTTCCTTTTTAACCTCATCATCCTTCCAAGAATTTTTTCCGATTACTTTATTCTCAATTGCATTTTCCATTTCAACTGGCAATTTCTCATAAAAGCATTCATAAAAGACTTTGTCTCCATCTTCATCGTATTGGTAATTTTTTTTATCTTCTTCTGGTAGGTCCAAGAAAGAATTTTCTTCATTTTTCTCTTTTTCTTCTATTTCTAACTGCCTTTTATCTTCAAGGATCTTTATATCTTTTTTGGATTTTTTAGAAACCTCTAACTTTTTCGCTTCATAGTTATTGGTCCGGATATTTAAATTATCAATTCTCTCTTTTAAGTCTAATAAGTAATAATTAAAAATATATATTTCATTTTGAATAATTATTTTTGTTCTTCTTATTTCTACAAGGCTTCTTTTTAAATCTGATAATGTATTCCCTTCTTTATCTTTCTCCTTTTCTATATCTAAACTCCAATTTATTTCTCCATCGCTATTAAGAAACTTATCAACCAAATTATTTCTTTTTTCCTCTCCTTTTCTTCTATAAACTGACTTCAAGTTATCTATTTTCTTTCTAATTTCCAATTCTTTAGAGCTATTTAAAATTAACTTATCATTAAGATCTTTAATACGATCTTTGTATTTTTTTAATAAGGATTCTTCTTTATTTTTTTTGTATAGGTTAAATTCATTTTTCGTTTTAACACTTTTACTGTTTATTTTTTTATTTAGGATAGAAAAATATGTTGTTCTTTTAGATTCAATTTCAAGCCTCATTTCCTTTTTTGATTTAACGTATTCATTTCTTTCTTCTCTTTTTTGTCTTAATTTTTTAATTTCTGACTTTAAATCTTTTGTTAAATCACTAAACTTTAATTTTTCACTCCTATAATTTATTAATTCCTCATTAAACTTCTCTTTTAAAATCAAATAAAGAGTTTTCAGTTTTTTTAGTTCCTCCTCCTTTATTTCTATTTCAGATTCTAAATCTTTTGTTTTTTCCTTATCATTGTCATCTTCAATTAAGCTAAACTCTTTTTTTAACCTATCTAATATTTTATTTTTCTCATTTATTTTTTTGTACTCATTAATTCGCTGTTTATTTAAAACGAGGTACTTTTTTCTAGATTCAGTCAACCTAGAAGAATATTTACTTTTTATATTTTTTATTTTCTCTTTTGATTTTTTGATTTGAAGATCCAACGATAATATTTTATCGCTTATTTCTTTTCTTTTAATTTCCACTCCATCTAGTTCATTTTTAGCTTTAATCTCCTCTTTTGATATTATTAAACTACCTTCCAATTCCTTTTCTATTTTTTCTTTTTCTCTTTGATCTTCTCTGTTTTTTTGTTGGTAGGTTTTTAAATTTGGTTTAGCTTCTTTTGGTAACGCCATTAAAAAAATGAAAAAGGTGACAATCACTATTTTACTAAATGAGTCCACCTTTAAAAGAAAGTTTATTTTTCCTAGATTATTCATAAATAATTATTTTTATTATTTATTGTTTTCTATTCTTTATATTAATTATTTCCTTTTTTATTATTAAGAAGATTCCCTCCTGCCAAAGCAGAGTCCTTAACACTGTTAGTATTATTTTCAGGTTCACTTGAATTTCCATCTTCAATAGTTATTTTAAAACTTACAACATCTTTGTTTTTTCCGTCAGTCCCCTCGATAGAAAAATTATACACACCTGATATCATTGACCCTGGTTCATTAAGAATCCAAGTTAATTTTCCATTATCATTATCAAAATAAAAATTCACATCACCTATGTCCTCACAACCTCCGCTTTCTAGCATTCCTGGTTCCCTGTTTTCACTTGTAAACTTGCATGAATAAATTATTTTGTCTCCATTTCTATCTAAATCCTTCTGAGTTTTTTCATCATTAATATCTATTTCAATATCTTCTAAATCAATTTCAGATACACTTAAATCACTGACCTTCGTTAAAGAAGGTTCTAAGTCTTGGTATTTTATTTTTTTTCTCTTTAAATTATTAGTGCTGGATTTCTCTAATTTTTCCTGATTTGATGAGGAATTTTCTTCTTTATTTGTTTTCTTATTTAATGTGGTTACATTAATTTTTTCCTTTTTTGTTTTTTTACTTCCCACCTCTTTTAATATTTCTTCTTTTACTTTTCTTCTTTTTTCTTTTTCAATTTCATTATCTGATTCAATTCCTTTTTTTCTATTTCTTAATAATTTTCCTTTTTTAAATCCAGGCACAGATGTTATTTTTCTAGAAGATTTATTTTCTGTAATTTTATTATTATTTTTTTTAGTTACTTTTTTGAAAAAACTCTTAACTGTTTTTGATATTCTTTTTTTTGTGACCTCTGGATCATCAAGATCATTTTTATTTTGATTTATAGATTCATCACTAATTTCTTTTTGTTTTTTTAGTTTTGATAATTCTTCTTTGGACTTTTCTTTTGTTTTAAAATATTTAAGTATATCTACATCTGTATTTTTTACGACAACATAACCAGCCACTATCGTTAAAGAAGAAATAACTAGAGATAAGACAAGTTCTTTCATGACTATATCAACCAATTAAGAGTAACAAAAAAGGTTCAGGAACCAGGTTATGTCACTGTTATCTTTCGGTTCACACTACGTCATTTATTATACCTTTTTCGTCAACCATAACGAAATTTTTTTAAATTTTAATGATTTAGATACTCTAAGATGCACTAATAAATTGGCTTTTTAGAGTCGCCCAACCATTTCTATAACTAAACTTTATTTGTTTAAATAAATTTTGTTTTAAAGAAATTGCGCCTCTCAAAGTTACATTTAAAATTAAAGAGGCTTTATCTTGAAAAAATAAGTTTTATTTATTTCTGACGTGGTAAAAAGTCTAAAGCTTTTATTCTAGATTTACTTTTTGGTAATTACTTTTAATTCTTAAAACCTTTAACTCATCACTCATCAGCTCCTCTCTTGCTAGAGATAGTTGTTTAGAAATAAAATCATTATTCTTTTTAGTTCTTCCAGCCTTGCTAACTTCAGAATGCTCTAAAGCGGTGAAAAGATAATCTGTTGCTCTTAAAAGTTTTGAAAGCCTTGCTTCTTGAAAAGAACTTTGCCTATCAATTAGTGCCCATTTAACAAGAAAAAAGTTTGCTATTATTGTTATGAAAATTACTAAAAGGCCCATGCCCATGCTTTCATTGTATTTTCTTTTGATTAACTCCACCATTTCAGACTCCTCCCTAAGCCGAGACAATATTAAGCTTTAACGGTCTAGCTTTCCTATGTTTTAAAGATCCTCTTTTTTCTTTTTCTCATTAGTTTTTTTTGCCAAAAGAACTGCTTCCTGCCTTTCGGGAAGGAATTTCCATACCTCTTTTGCGAAACTTTTGTAGGAAATTAGGTTTTCTTTTTTTATTTTTTTTAATTGAGGAAACTTTTTACCAAGAGGATCTACATAACGACCTCCCTGATAAAACTCAAAATGAAGATGAGGCCCTGTTGAAAGCCCTGTGCTTCCCACATAACCAATAACCTGCCCTTGTTTTACCTTGCGACCTCTTCTTACGCTTGGATGGAATTTCGATAAATGCTTGTAAGCTGTCTGGTAAACAGAATTGTGTCTGATCTTGATCGTTTTACCACCCCATTTTGAATAATGCTTCCTGGTTACTCTGCCATCTCCAACAGCAAAGATCGGGGTTCCTTTTGGAGCAGCGTAGTCAACACCGTAGTGCGGCCTTCTAATTTTTAAAATTGGATGAAACCTTCTTCTTGTAAACCTTGAAGTTATCCGGCCAAAGCGAAGAGGACTTTTTAAAAATTTCTTTTTTAAGCTTTTTCCCTCAAGGTCATAATACTCGCCACCTTTCCCCTTCGGAAACCTCACTGCTTTATGATAAGTGTTCCCATTTTTATACTCAGCGGCTAAAATATGGCCCCACGAAACTCTTTTACCTCCTGCCCATTTTTCCTCTACAATGATTCTCCATGAATCTACTGGCAGTACTTCCCTATTGAAATCAATTTCCCACGCAAAGATTTGGCTTAATTTTTCAATCACCGCTGGATCTAAGCCAGCTTTAACTGCCGAGTTCCAAAGACTTGCCTCCACAACACCATTAAACTTAGTTACCTTTGTTGTAATAGGTAAGTTCTTTTTTCTTGCCTTCCATTCTCCTTTTTCACCTTTTTCTACGACGACGCGCTCTATCCAAGATAAAAAAACCTCAAGAGATAAAAACTCTTTTAAAGGATAGGACCTCTCTTTTTTTTGAAGGACCGTATTTATTTGTAATTTTGAAAAGTTTATAAATGGTTTTACGGCTTTAATAATTTGTAAAATATCTTGATAAGAGAAATTCATTTCCTCCAAAGTTTCTGCAAAATTTGAATTTTTCCGGATTTTCTTTTCTACGAAAAACTCACCGAGTCCGAGGCGGCTGTCTATACTTCTTTTAAGCCTCTTACCTTTCAATTTGCTTTGACTAGTTGCCTGATCCCCCTGATTGACTCCTTTGAATCCTTTCTCTTTTTGACACGAAACAAAAATAAAGCAAAAAAGCAGACTTAGAATAAGAGGAGTTTCTTTCAAAAACAGGGGCGCAAAATTTGATCTTTTAGTAATCATAAAGCCTCACAAAATTGAAACTTTCGCTACCCAGTTTTGCTTCCCTCTTTAGCCAAGCTCAAAGAGTAATAGCTCAACCTAACTACTTTCCATAAAACTTTCTTCAAGTAATAAGGTGAAAACAGACTAAAAAGTTCCTCTAAAAAATGGCTTCAAATAATACCAGTATTATGCCATGACCTCCAGGTTTTTAGCTATAAAAATTGAGTATTTACTTGATTGGACTCCGCGCACTTGCTATCTTGACGCTATTGCAACCAACCTTTTTTTTCTTTACCATGAAGCTAAGCGCACAATAAATTATTCTCTCAAAATGGATCAATTAATGCATAGAATTGGAGAACTTCAAGATCATGAAGCGGTAGCTGAACTTGGAGAGGGCCTTACAAAAAAAGGCATTCGCTATTATATCTCCCAAGCAATGGATGAAAATCATAATAAAGTTTATACCGTTATCATTGAAAACCCGGAAGATGTTGAAGAAGCTACTTCAGTTTTCAATACTCTCACCGGAATTCCACCCTCTTTCGAGATTCCACCAGAGTACGAAAAGATAAGGTCTATTAAAACTCCTCCAATAACCAAAAACTTTATTATAGCATGCATATTACTCTACATTTTTTCTCTTTTTCCCCTTGGAAAAGAGCTTGTTGAGCTTCTCTCTCTTTCTTCAAAACCAAAACAATTTCTTTCTGAAATACAAGATGGTCAAATATGGAGGCTCTTTACTCCAATGCTTCTTCATTTCTCCATCCCCCATATCCTTTTTAACATGATAATGTTTAAGGAATTTGGAAAAGTTATCGAGTTTTCTAAAGGTCCATCATTTTTTATATACTTCATCGTCACAACAGGCACTCTCTCTAACATTGCCCAATATATGATTACTGGGCCTTTTTTTGGAGGTATGTCTGGAGTCATCTATGCATTTTTTGGCTTTTTATGGATGCAAAAAGTACTAAACCCAGACAGTGAATTTTCATTACCAATGGGCGACCTTATTCTTATTATAGGATGGTTTTTTCTATGTTTATTTGGAGTTATAGGAAGGATTGCCAATACAGCACATGCCGTTGGACTTGTTTC
>DKQD01000139.1:0-12485 GCA_002474345.1 Bacteriovoracaceae bacterium UBA7317 | reverse complement strand
AGTTATAAAAACGCTGTTTTGTATGCAACTCTATCTTTTTTCCTTTTAGGACTCACACTATTTGTTGAGTTTCATAGATTCAAAAGAAGTTTTTATTTTTTTAACTTTTTTTAGTTAGCAAATAAAAATTATTTCGGCCTCTAAAATTTAAAAAACCACTGAATAAGCAATGAAAATTTCCTAAAAAGGTTGAGACTTCAAGTATAATAACCTTAAATCCTCAACCTTTTCAGGGAGGCCCTTATTAGAATCAAAGGAAATATTTTTAGCAAAGTACTACTCGTCGCCGAAGACCAAACACTCTTTAAGAATGTAACTGAGAAATTAGGTAAAAAAGGTATCTCAGTAGTAACAGCAGAATCAATGAGCGAGGCACTCTTTATTTTGAAAAGGGAGAGAGGGTTCGATGCTCTGATTGCCGATGCCGATGGTAAAAACTCAGAAGGTGTCAACCTATCAATGAAATGCTATGGGCAATATCCAATTCTGCTATTAGGTGAAGATGACTACAACTCTTTGCCAAATAGAGTCCTTAATCATTCTGATTCTTATATTGAAAAGAAACATATTGGAAAACAGATAATCAATGGAATGCTGTTAGCGATAGATAATCACCGAGACAAAGGAAAAATGGCAGCTTAAACGATATTTTAACAAGTAATCTTCATTAAAGTCCTCTTGACAACTTTACTTCAGGAGGACTTTAATTACTTGATGAAGTTTAACAAGAAAATCTTACTGTACTTTTGCTTCCTCTCTTGTACCTCAGCTTATAAGGGCCCCAAATCAGATCATTTCGATGGCGAAACATTCTATAATAAATATAACCATGAAACAAAAGGATTATTTACCTTCTTAAAATGGAGGTTTACATCTAAAAAAGCGCCCTGGCCTAAATGGGTTGAGAATAAACTTTCGTCAAAACCAAAAGAAAGGGGTGATCAGGGCGCACTAACAGCTACATTTATAAACCATGCAACGGTGCTTATCCAAATGGGCAAGGTTAATATAATAACAGACCCAATTTTTTCTAATAGAACAAGTCCAGTTTCTTGGGCAGGTCCAGAAAGGGTAAGGAATCCAGGTGTCTCTTTTAAAAACCTTCCTCCTATAGACATAATTCTTATTAGCCATAATCACTACGACCACCTTGACTTACCAACCCTTAGAAGGCTTGTACAAAGGGATAACCCTATTATCTTATCTGGCTTGGGTAATGGCCTTCTTTTTAAGAAAGAAGGTTTTACAAATTTCAAAGATATGGACTGGGATGATAAAATTACCGTAAAAGATACAAACATTACTTTTCTTACGGCACAACATTGGTCAGCAAGAGGACTCACAGACAGGCTTAAAACACTTTGGGGTAGTTTTTTAATTGAGAAAGACAATAAAAAAATCTACTTTGCGGGGGACACTGGATATGGGCCACACTTTCAGGATATTGGAAGGCAATACGGTCCTATTGAACTATCTCTTCTTCCTATAGGTGCTTATAAACCAAGATGGTTTATGAAATATAATCATATGGATCCAGAGGATGCGATTCAAGCCCATAAAGATTTGCAGTCAAAGCAAAGTATGGCTATTCATTTTGGTACCTTTTCTCTAGGTGATGATGGGTTTGAAGAGCCAGTCAATGAGCTTAGTTTGGCCTTAAAAGCAAATAACATTTCACCTTCAACTTTTTATGCTCCAGATTTTGGCGAGACTATAGAAATTTATTAATCACAAAAGTTAGTTAAATATATAATTTTTAATTTATCTTTAAAGACACTTTTGGAATTGCGTTATTTTCTCTTTCATTTATAATCCATCTATGAATTTTAAATTGATTAAACCTATGGTATTTATAGTCTTTTGGCTCATAGTAAGGACTCCTCTTGCACAATCAAAATCATTGTTTAATTACAACAGCCCCTTAAACATAGAGTTGGAATTAAATTTAGCCAAATTACTGCTAAAAGAAAAAAGTTATTATTGGCAAGAAGGTGAAAAGAATTTTCTTAAAGCAAACATTTTATTTTCCGGCCTTGGTAAAAAGCAAAAGAAACCTATACTAATTCAAAATGGAGGAGGATTAAATTTTTATGATTCTCTTCCCCCCCTAATCCTTAAATTTAATAAACTTAATTTTAAAGGAACTATTTTTGAAAGATTTAAAAAGCTGACTTTGATTACACACGGAGATATTAATTCAGGTAGTATTCCCAAAGTAATAAATCATTATCTTGCCTACAAACAATTTAGCCTATTATCCTCTTTTAGCTATAGAGTAAGACTGGTTAAAATAGTATACAAAGACACATCCAAAAAGCTTAAACGCTTTGTTGGATGGGGTTTTTTCTTAGAACCCAAAAATGATATTCTGAGAAGATTTCCATTTAAGAGAGTTCCCTCTACAAAGGATTACTTAGCCGGAAAACTTGATAAAAAGCAAACGGCCCTTCTTCACGCTTTCAATTTTTTTATTCAAGATAGAGAGAGGTTTAAAATCATTAATGGTTCTTATAAAACGAACAGAACAGACTTTTTTACTTTCAATTTTTACTCAGTTTTGCCTATCCCATTTGATTTTAGTAGATCTGTTATGTATTGGATTGGTAGCAGGCCGACTCAAGAACTTAATTATATAATGGAGACTGCTTTTGCAAAAAGCAATTGGTTAAAATATCCAGGTTTAAGATATGCTGAATTAAAAAAAGCTTTTTATTTAATTAAAGGAAAAAGGCAAGAGTTCAAAAGGCTCTATATGGACCCTCACCTTCCACTGGAAAAAAAGCATCGAGATGCTTATATACGATACATGAACTTCTTTTTTACTTTCCTTCAAAATCGAATTTAGCTTTTTTATGGTGATAGATGGTGGTGGCCTTTTTTACAGCCTAAACACTCTACCCAGGCTTCACTTTCATCTTCATAAAACTCCTTTTTCCACAAAGGCACTCTATTTTTGACTTCATCAATTATATACTGACAAGCTTTAAAAGCTTCTTTACGATGCTTTGAAGTGACCAATATCCACACTGCCCGTTCTCCAATTTTTAGTTGGCCATAACGGTGGACACATACAGCGTCCTTGATAGGAAAAAGCTTGAAAGCTTCTTCTACAACTTTTTTTCCCTCCAAAACTGCCATTTCTTCATACACCTGGTACTCTAGAAGGGTTACTTTTTTACCTTTATTAATATTTCTTACTCTTCCTTCAAATGAGACTGCTCCTCCGGCCTCCGGGTTCTCTAATGTCGTTTTATTTATTATATCTTCTAAAGAGTCCTCTTGTAATAAAAACATAACTAACCCCCTGCCACTGGCGGTATAAAAACAAGGGTCTCACCACCATCAAGAAGAGTATCCCAATCTCTATAAGTTTCATTAATTGCGACTTTCACATAAGTTTTATCAAGATGAAAGTGATAACGCTCATTCAACTCATCAAAAATTTGCGAGGCTTTTTTTGGTGAATCTATAGATAGAATTTCTTGATCCTTTTTAGCTGCATCCCTTAGAGAAGAAAAATATTTTATCTTTATAGACTTCATTGATAATTCCCTTCGTTTTCAAAAACGTTAGTCTGAGTTTTAGACTTTGCTTCTTTATAACCTTCAGGTGTATTAATGTTTTGAAGGACCAATTTAGAGTTAACTTCAAGCACTTCATGGGGCACATTCATTAAAGCTTTTCTAGGACAAACAATACCCAAGGAAAGATACTGATGAAATGCTCTAACTGCACCAGGTTCATAAATTGTACATAGAGGCTCGGACCATCCCTTTTCAGGATTTTTAAAACAGGTTGCTTTTTTAAAATGGTTACGACCTTTTATAAGCTGGTCTAAGTTTTCTTTAGATATGTAAGGAAGATCGCATGCAAGTACTAACCATGAAGCTTCAGGATGTTTGTGAAAAGCGGTTAAGAGTCCTCCTAGAGGACCCATATTTAAAAATTTATCAGGGAGACAATGATCTTTCATTCCGTTAAGATAGGCTAAATTTGATTGTTCTTCTCTTATACTCATATAGGTTTTTTCACAAACATCATCTAATAAATCATAGACGTGCTGTCCTTGGGCCTTTCCAAAATAATCCAATGATCCTTTATCTTTTTTCATTCTTTGGCTTTTCCCACCAACAAGGGCCAGGCCATAAAGAGGCCTAGAGGTCACGGATTTATTAATGTAATCAAAAAGAAAGTCACTTATTTTATCTATATCTGAATTTTGAAAGACCGGTTTATTTGATATAAATTGGTCTTTATTCGAATAGCTCAAAAAGCCGATAACATCGTCCCAATAAGGTGACTTTTTGGCTGCATCAAGACAGGCTTCTGATTCCAAAAAAACAATTTTTGGAATACCTACAAGATAATTATTTTGAAAGATAAACCCATCTGGTTCAAGATGAAAAAGGGCACTAAGATAATCCTTGTAAGTACTCTCTTTTGTTGAAGACAGGTTTTGACCATCACAAAACTCTATATCCAACCCAAACTTATCTCTAATAGAACGTTTTAAAGCACTGGGAAGACCACTATTTAACCAAGCTCCTTTTCTGCATAATGAAACTTGTGGAACTTGATTATTTACAGGTTTATTTTTCATATATTTCCTTCTTTGACAGTTCGTTTTCCACCAGACTTTTCAATAAGCCTGGCCTCTTTTATAACCATGTTATGAGTTATGGCCTTACACATATCATAAATAGTGAGTGCCGCTACGGTTACTCCAGTTAACGCTTCCATTTCAACACCCGTCTTCCCTGATATTTTTACACAGCAACGAATCGATATAAGTTGAAGCTCTTCTATGATTTTAATCTCAAAGTCACATGCTTCAATTATCAGCGGGTGGCAAAAAGGAATAATATCGCTTGTTTTTTTAACGGCCATAGTTCCTGCAGTTATAGCTGTGTGAAAAACAGGTCCTTTTTTCGTTTTAATATCTCCATTAGAAAGCTGCTCAAAAATGAGTGGGTCACACTTAATTTCACAACTAGCTGTGGCCAACCTGTGAGTGACACCTTTCTCCGAAACGTCTACCATTTTGGGATTATTTTTTTCATCAATATGATTAAGTTTGTGTGTCATCTTTATTCCTATCCGCCTATCTGGTGCATTGCTTGACCCACAGTATCGATACGGTCAAAAGGTTTTAGCTTTATAGTTTGCTTTAACGTTTTTAAAAAATCTTCAGCTTTTAACCCCCGTAAACTCACTCCTTGATCAATAAATAGACAAGGTCTTAAGGCTCCATCTGCTCCAAGCCTTAAACGAGAACAATGACCGCAAAAAGGGCGGGATTCAGAAGCAATGAAACCTATCTCTCCACCCTTGGACAGGAAAAAGTTAAAAGATGTAGAGTCTTTGGGCATTTTCTTATCTTTAAGTTGGTTTTTTAATTTAAGCCTTTCAATAATTTCACCAGCACTAACAAAATGTTTTTCAAAATAATGATTTGCAACTCCAATTCTCATTAATTCCAAAAAGCGGACTTCAATCCCAGTTTTTTGTGCAAACTCAACAAACTTATCCAACTCCTCTTCATTGTCATTAATTCCCTTAAGAAGAACTGCATTAACCTTGACTTTAAAACCCATCGAGTGGGCCTTCACTATCGAGTGATAAACACGAGCAAAGGTATCTGTCTGAGTTATTTTTTCAAAATTTTCTTTATTCAAACTATCAAGGCTAATATTTAAATACTTAAGAGAAGTACCTTTTAAAAACTCTAGCTCTCTTTCTAAATGAATCCCATTTGTTGTTAAGCCAAACTTAGAAAGAGGAAGTTTATCAAGCCCATTTACAATTTTTCTAAAGTCCGGTCTTAAAAGAGGTTCGCCTCCAGTTAATCGGATTTCATCAATGCCATAAACCACGAGTTTAGAAGATATTTCACAAAGTTCCTCTCCCGAAACCCAACTCTTCTTGGCCATAAACTCTTTTTCATCAGGCATGCAATAAAGGCAATTCATATTACAAGCATCGAGGAGAGAGATTCTTAACTTATGAATCAAGCGGTTGTGTGAGTCGACAAGTTTAAAATTAGAATATGGAAAAGGTAGCCCCATTTAATCCCCGCCTTTTGCCCAACTGTAAAACACGAAAGCTTCTCCACTAAAAAACTTTGCTCTTTCCCTAGGAAGCTCAATAAATCCGTCGCTTTTCGTTAGAGAAAAGTAATCACCAGAGCCATTTGTTTTTTGAGGAACTGCCGTTAGTTTTCCACTAAGCGGAGACCTTTCAATTGAAACAGGCAAATAAAAAGTTAGATTTTTAGAAAAACTAAAGTCTTCTTTTAGAACAACCTTGTTCTCGGAGTCTTTAGTCCAAGAGTTTTCTATCAATGGACCTACATAACGCCTCAAGCAGATGATACAAGAAACAGGGTTTCCCGGAAGCCCGAAAACAAGAGTCCCCTTAGCAGATTTTCCAAACCACATTGGTTTTCCAGGCCTTTGCTTTATTTTATGAAATATCTTTTGAACTCCCAGGTCGTTTAGAATAGAGGGGACGTAATCATATTTTCCCTTCGATACGCCACCTGTTATAACTACCAGATCATAACTCTCCAAAGCCTCCTTAAATTTCTCAAAAAGAGTCTGTGGGTCATCTTTTAAATGGAAAATATCTACTTCCGTATGGCCTCGAAGCTCTAACTCAGCTTTTAAGGCATGGGTGTTCGACATCCTTATTTGATGCTCAAGAGGCTTATCTTTTACAGGTACAAGTTCATCACCAGTACTAATTAAAACTATTCTGGGCTTTTTTTGTATTAAAACATTCGCATACCCTTCAGAAGCCAATACACCTAAAACAGGTGAAGTAATGAGTGCTCCTTTTGATAGAAGAAGCTCTCCCTTCTTATAATCACTTCCCAATTTATGAATATTTTGCCCTTTTGAAAAAGAGTGTTCATCCTTAAGAATCACTTCTCTACCTTTTGAAGAAGGACTTCCACTATCCATAAAATGACAATGCTCATAAGGAATTACAGTATCACACCCAATAGGCAAAGGGGCTCCAGTCATGACTTCAAAACATTTATCTGAATCAGACAAAGTAAGGGCCCTAGAGCCGGCAGCTTGGATCCCCTCTGTAATAAGTGGTTTTTTATCTTTTAAAGAGAGCCATGAGGAAGAGTTCAATGAAATTCCATCCATTGCCACTCGATTAAAAGGAGGTTGAGGCCTTTCTGCAAAGATATCTTCAGCTAACACCTGACCGGCTGAATCTCCTAAAGAGACTCTCATTACATTTATTTGAAGTTTTTCTTTCGCTAAAAAACCTTGAGCTTCCTCTACAGAAATCATCTAATACCCCTTCTCCGTCTTCTCTCCCCGCAAAGCTTGATTAACTATTGGAGGTAACCAATATACTTTGAAAAAAGCCCAAAGTCCCTTGAAATTTTAATTTTGTGACAAGTCATTCTTTAGTAGCTGCTATAAAATTTTAGGCAAAGGCTTTGTTAAAAATTGCGCTTGTAATCGTAAAAAACTAAAATAGAGTGAGGTGCTTTTATTTCTCTTTCGGAGGTTAAAAACGCCACAATGGGAAAATTATTGTAAGGAGAATCCACTTGAAGATCTTTCATATTATAGGAAAAGATGATTGGTACCCCATTAAAAAAGAGAAAAAGGATTATACCCCCTCAAGTCTAAAAAGTGAGGGGTTTATTCACTGCTGTAAACTTGATCAAATTCTCTTGGTTCTCAATACATTTTTTAAAAATAAGGACCATCAAATCATACTTGTCATTAATCAAAACAAAGTAAAATCCAAAGTTGTTCATGAAACCCCATACGAGACTCCTCAATCTAAATTTCACTTTCCCCATATTTATGGACCTCTTAACCTCGATGCCATTGAAGATGAAATTGAAGTCCATCCAAAAGAGGACGGACTTTTTACACTTCCAAAAGATCTTTTTAATGACCTATGAAGGATCAAAAGCTTAAAAAAGATTCCTTTGGCCTATCCAATTTTTACTTTAAAAATTCATAGACCTCCTTCCAAAAAACATGACTACTCACCAAGTCATTGTGACCCCTGCCCTCTATTTTTTTAAATAAGGTGCTTTTTGGAAAATAAGTTGCAGCTTCTTTTCCGAAGCGAAAAGGAATAACGCGGTCTTTATCTCCATGAATAATAAGAACCTGCGAATTAACCTTTTTTGCCCAAACCTTAAGGGGGAACTTGTTAGTCATAAGCCAGCGAACAGGAAGTATTGGATAATGATGTTGACCCACGTCACTCAAAGTGGTGAAAGGACTTTGAAGAATCAGGCCTTTTATTGGTTTTTTACTAGCAATATAAGTGCTTACAGCAGTTCCCAAACTTTCTCCAAAAAGATAAACAGAGTTGTCCATTCCTTTGCTTTCCAAAGATAAAAAAAGATTGTCGGCTCCTTGAAGAATTTCTTTTTCACCCAAGTCCCCAACTAATCCACCATAGCCAGGGTATTCAGCTAAAATAATATTAAAATGTTGATCCTTTAAACGGTCTAAAACAAAATAACGATCACAGGCATTCCCAGCATTTCCATGAAAGTGAACAAGAGTTCCCTTGGCCTCTGGTACCTTTCTTAAATAGTAATATGCGTTATTTTTTTTATCTTCAATTAGCTCTCCTCCCATTTGAAAAACCCGTGGACAATATTTTAAGGACCTTTGGTCCGGGTAAAAAACCATGCTGTTCTCAAAAGAAAAAACCAATAGGCAAAAAAAAGCGTAGGGAATTAAAGCAATAGTGATTATTTTATTCATGAGTCTATTGTAGCTTGCTTCTTTTCAAAGAATAAAGACTTTGCTAGTTTCCCCAACACTGTTTTAAAAATGATTAATTATTGGAGGTTTACTGTGTCTATATCTAGAATGATTAGTGTTATCGCTGCTCTGTGTTTTGTTAGCTCGTCCTGGGCTTCTTCCTTTAAAGGGTGGAAACAGATAAAGGAAGATAAAGGCATTACTGTCTTTACTCAAAAAATGGAAGGATCTCCCGTCTTTTCTTTTGGCGGAAAAGTTATCCTAAAAACAAGTGTAGAGAAAGTATTCAACGTTCTAATGGATAAAAGATATAGAAAAGAATGGGTGGATAGACTTAAAGTTTCTAAAGTTTTAAGCGAGAAAACACCTTATGATTATATCCTCTATCAAGAATTCGGTCTTCCCTGGCCTGTGAGTAATAGAGATTTTGTCTACCATGGTAAAGCTTATAAAGATCAACTGGGAAGAGTTCACCTAGAAATGACCTCTGTTCCAAGTACAAATTCTCCAAAATCAAAAGGCGTAAGGGCACATCTACACAAAAGCTTTTACATTCTTACCGACTTAGGTAATGGGAAAACACAGGTAGAAGTTGGGATTAACTCCGACCCAAAAGGTCTTATTCCTGGTTGGTTAGCAAATCTTATCCAAAGAAGCTGGCCACTTAAAACGCTTAAAGGAATTAAAGCTCAGGTTGAAAAAAATCACTCTGCTTCAATGCCTCTTCCACCTGTACTTTAGTCCTTTCTATTTTTATTCAAAAAACCACTTTAAAGCCCTACCTTTAAAGTGGTTTACTCTAATTGAAAACCTTTCCATAAATAAAAAAACTTAAAAACTCAATTATGATTTTGATAGACTTAGAAATGAGTCCTGAAGTTCAAATTGCTTAAATTTTTCGCTCATTTTGGAAAGGTTTTCAAATGAAACAAGCATGTAAAAAAATCTTAATCCTAGATAAAGACGTCGAACTTATGGAAAGTTTTAAAGGACTCTTCTATGGGGACCATATTTTTGATTTTAGGAAATCCGCTAAAAATTTAAAGGCCGATTCATCAAACCTTGGAGATGACCTAAAAGATCTTGATATTTTTACGGTGACAGACTCGAGCAAGGGAATTCTTCTTTTTGAGGAGGCTTTAAAAAAGGATGATCCCTTTGGAGTTGTTATTTTAGACCTCAATATGAACTACAACAAAAAAGAAAATGACTTTGCTTCTAAAATAAGGTTTCTAGATCCACGAGTAGAAATTATCCTCATGACTGGGTTAGATTACACGCTAGAACAGTTGGAAAGTATTGTCGGCAAAGGCTTTAGCTTTGTTAAAAAGCCTTTTACTTCCAGTGAAATACTTCAAACGGTAAATAAGAGCCTATTCGAGTATAATAAGACCATCTATATAGAAAGCCTTATCCTTCCAAGCTTTCATGGAGTTTTAGACGAAGGTCAGAAAGAGCAAATTTTTGAAGATATTTCAAAATATATGCAACAAGAATTAGATGTGGAATCCTTTTTAGTTTTAAAAGGGGGGCTTGAAAGAAGAGACAAAGTGAAGGCACATAACTGGAACTTCACTGCTAGAGAAACTGAAGACTTAGTCGAGTTCGCAGAAAAACTAGAGTTCGATTTTTTTGTACTCCGTGATAAGAATATAAGTATTTGGAAGAAAGCCGGCTTTACTTTCATAAACCTCTATAAAAAATTAACGATAAAAAACTCAAAAGATTCACTGATTATGGCCTCTTTCCTTGAGAAGCTAAATCACATCTCTAAAATGGAAAAAATTAAAGTTGATGCTCTCGCAAAAACAAAAGTTAAACGGCTTGCGGATTTCCTCAATTCATTTTTACTAAAATATAGAAATATCCAAAATGGTATTCAGTCAAGCTTAGAAGTTATTCTCGAAGAAAACCCGAAACAGCCCTGGCTGAGTGATATGAATGAACTCATCGTTAAATCGCTTACTGAGTTACGTGGAACCTTAGAAGACTCTGAAATGTTGTTTAGAGAAATTGTTTTAAGAACAAGTTCCTTTAGCCTTAATGAACTTTTTTCTGTTATAAAAGGCGAGCTTGAAGCTGCTTGTAAAGAAAAAAAAATATCTATAAAAATTGAAATTGATCCAAATGATAGCTCGTTTGGGGATGTAAGTCTTATTAAAAAGTGCCTTCATCACCTTGTTAAAAATTCAATGAAAGCAATCTCTAAGAACTCAGGAGATAAAGAAGGTATCATAATTCTTAGAGGCTCCAAAGGAGGAAAACAAATTGAGGTCCTTGATAATGGCCCAGGTTTTCCCAACAAATTTTTAGACCAAGTAACTCTCTTTGGAAAAAAGCAAAATGAAAGTTTTGAATTTGGACTTGGGGTTCCCTTCGTAACAGAGGTTGTCGAAGCTCATGGAGGGAAGGTTTTATTTTCAGAAGCAGAGTCGTGGACAGTTGTATCTATAAGCCTGCCTTAATGCGTAGAAACCCAATTAACTAAAGCATCACAAACTTGCTGCCTATCCATTTCCTTTTCATTAAATGTTTCATGATATAGACCTTCAAATAAGTGAATGGATTTCTTTTGGCTTGAAATTTTATCATAAACTTCAGTTGAACCGTCTGGAGAAACAAGTTGATCTCCTGTTCCATGAAAAATATAAAAGGGAAGCTCAATTTTTGAAGCCTCTTCTAAAATTTTATCACCCATTTCAAAAAGAGACTTGCCCATCTGAAATGAAATCTTACCATGCGTTAAACGATCCTCCTTATACCTCTCCACAACATAGGGGTCCTGACTCAAGTTATTTAAATCCAGGCCTGTTTCTAAAATTGCTTTAGGAAAAAAAGAAGCCAACCTCATACCAATAAATTTTTTAACATGCTTGATGGGATCCATAACAGGTTTAATTCCAGGAGATGAAATAATCACAGCATCAATCTTTTCTTGCGCCTCATTATCAAGACAGTAATCAAGAGCTATAAGTCCTCCCATTGAGTGTCCAAAAAGATACCTTTTTATCCCCGGAAATTGTTTATGAGTAATATCAATTAATACGTCTAAGTCTTCAGAATAGTCATTAAAATCATCTGCATGGCCCCTAATACCTGGCGATTGCCCATGACCCCTTGCATCTAACGCAAAGAAAGCCGTGTGCTCATTATGAAGCGCCTTTATAAGATTACCGTAGCGCCCCCCATGCTCACCAATCCCATGTTGAATAATAAAAAGGCGCTGAACCTCCTTTTCAGGAAGCCATCTTCTGAAAAAAATATCTATTCCATCAACTTCTGAGGTGAAAAAGTCATAAGAATGTGTCAATTTTTTCACTAAATTACCTCTTCTTTTTAGATATCATCAGTTTCATGATATCTCTACTTTTCAAATAACCAAGAACAGAAATCGATGTCAAGACTCCGGCCATGAGAGCTCCGCCGATTCCGCAAGTCACGACATCTTGACCAGTTAAAAATAAGTTTTTTACTGGTCCCCTTGTAGAAATATCACTCTCAAAACGAGTAAATGTATGATCAAGTCCATATAGCTCACCTTTTTGGTAATTAGAGAAATGCTTCGTCGAAAGAGGAGTTGATAATTCAAAAAAGCTTACCTTCCCCTTCAAATTCGGAAATTTTTTAAAAAGAACTTTAAGTAGTCTCTCTGAAACATCTTCCTTTAAAGAATTATAATCTTCGCCCCTTTTATTCCAATCGGTATCCTCCCATTTAGAAAACCAA
>DKQD01000047.1:1868-8741 GCA_002474345.1 Bacteriovoracaceae bacterium UBA7317 | reverse complement strand
CGGTGTTTTTCATAAGCCTTTTCATAGGCATCTTGATCAAGGTTTAACCCCTTTTCGTTTAACTCTGAAAAAATCACATCTAGGGGTAAACCAAATGTGGTTACAAGATCAAAGGCAACCTCGCCTGGGAAAGTCTTGCCTTTTAAGTTTTCGCAAGCGTCTTCAATTTTATCTAGGCCCTTTCTTACGATAGGCATGAAGTCAGTAATTTCCGTATTAATTTGATGGTAGACGTACTCACTATTTGATTTTATCTGAGGGTAAATCGGAGCAAGGATTTCTATAACTTTCCCAACCACCTCATCAAAATTAACTTTCTCTACCTTACCCTTAACAAGTGCTGCTATAGACTTCCTTAAAAGGCGGCGAGGAATATAGCCTTGTCCCTCATTTCCTGGCGCGACCCCTTCAGCTATAATAAAAGTCGCAGCTCTTAAATGATCTGTTAGCATTCTGCCAGTTGGCATATCCACTTTATATAATTTAAGACAGAGATCAAGGATGGGCTTTAAAAGATCAGTTTCATAAACACTTTCAAAGCCATTCATGATCATGGCCATTCTTTCTAGCCCAGAGCCTGTATCAACACTCTTTAGGGGCAAAGAGGTAAAAGTTCCGTCGGCATTTTTATTAAGCTCCATAAAAACGCCTGCATTCCAAATCTCTATATACCTTTTAGTCGTATCAAACTCTTGGCCTGGCTCCCATGCAGGACCAAACTCATCGCCACAATCATAGAAGACTTCAGTACAAGGGCCACATGGTCCCGTTTCACCAGCGGGTCCCCAAAAATTATCTTCCCCTAATTGAATGATATGAGCTGGGTCTATTCCAACTTTTTCCCATGCTTTTGCTGAAACAAGGTCAGCATCCAAACCTAAAGACTTACTTCCTTCATAGACAGTGACGTAGAGCCTTTTTTTATCAAAACCAAGCCTATCAACAAGAAGTTCGTACGCAAGCTCAACGGCTTTTTCCTTGTAATAGTCTCCAATTGACCAGCTTCCGAGCATTTCAAAAATTGTCAAATGATGACGGTCACCAACATCGTCAATATCTTTTGTTCTGATGCATGGTTGAAAATTACAGAGGCGTGGCGAAGGAGGCTCTTCTTTTCCTAAAAAGTACTTTTTAAGAGGGGCCATCCCTGAGTTTATAAAAAGAAGGGTTGGGTCATTATGAGGAACAACTGAAGATCCACTAATTTTAAGGTGACTCTTTTCTTCGAAAAACTGAATAAACCTCTTTCTAATTTCCAGACTCGATAACTTTTCCATGCTCTTCCTTTATGGGAGACCCCCTAAAGGTCTCGCAGCTTTTTCCTAAGAACCTTGCCAATATTTGTCCTAGGAATAGCTTTAATAAATTCTATGTGCTCGGGAGCTTTACCGCCCTTTAAGTGTGTATCGCAATATAATCTAAGCTCATCTTCCGTTAAAGAAAAATCTTTCTTTACAACAAAAATTTTTACTACCTGACCCTTTGTTGAGTCACTAACGCCGATCGATGCTGCATCGAGGATTTTAGGGTTCTTTTTTAGAACTTCATCAATCTCACCAGGGTAGACATAAAGCCCGGAAACAACTATCACATCTTTTTTACGATCGACAATTTTAAGCCTTCCTTTTTCATCCATAAAGCCAAAGTCACCAGTTAATAAAAACCCATCTTTGGTCTTTAATTGGTTGGTTTCTTCAGGCCGGTTCCAGTAGCTTTCAATAACTTGGGGCCCTTTTATTGCAATTTCACCTATTTCCCCTGCCGCAAGCTCAGCTCCCCCCTCACCTTTGACCTTAATGAGAGTTGAACTTGGGGGGATTCCGGTAAACTCCTCATAGCCTTCTGGAGAAAAGGGCTTTATTGCTGCAAAGCCACATGCCTCTGTTATAGTATAAACCTCTAGGATGTCGCTTCCAGTCATTTCTTTCCATTTTTCATGAACTTCTTTATGAAGTGGTACGGCCCCAGCTAAAGAAATCTTAAGGTTTGAAAAGTCTATTTTCTTTGCATCCCGGTGCTCGCTGATGGCCTTAAAAAGAGGGTTAATCCCAAAAAAGACGGTTGGTTTAACGTCTTTCAAAGTTTTTACAATCTCATCAATACTTCTAGGAAAAGTCACAAGGATATTGGAAGCGCCCCACTTGAGAAAAAGAAAGAAATTCACGATAGAAAAAATGTGGTGGAGTGGTAAGGCCAGGAAATTGACTTCAAACCTTTCTTTTAATTTGCCAGGAAACCAACTCTCCATTTGGTCCATAGCTGATAAAATATTTTTATGAGTTATGGCCACAGCTTTAGCAGGCCCCGTTGTCCCACCAGTGTACTGTAAAAAGGCGATATCGCTCTCGTTAATCTCTGGATCTTTATAACTATTTAAGTCTCCCCTATAAACGGCATCTTTAAGACTTAAAGACCCCTCGATATTTTCTAGGGAAGAAGATTGGTGAATATTAAATTGAGAAAGGTTTGTAAGAAGAGATTTTGGAAAGGATAAAAAGTCTCCAAGGCCTGTAAAAAAGACCCGCTCTAAAGATGTTCCTTCGTAACACTTATCAATGACATTTGAAAAAGTGTCCAAGGTAATAATGGCCTTTGCCTCAGAATCGATAAAAATCGTCTTAAGCTCCTTTGCATTGTACAAAAGGCTTATATTAACTGCTGTTAACCCTGCTCTTAAAATACCCAAAAGGCACACAGGATATTGAAAAATATTCGGAAGCATAATCGCGACTCGATCATATTTTTGAAGTCCGACTTGATCAATGAGAAAAGAAGCCAGTTTCTTACTCATGTCGTCAATTTTCTCAATGGCCACACCTTGACCAAAAGAGCTTAGAACTTTTTTTCCAGAAAACTTTTCAAGCGTCTTATCGACAACATCTAACAGGGAATTAAACTCTGAGGCTTTAATTTCTTTAGGTGTTTCTTGATCATACAGTTCAAACCACTTCTCATTTTCCATTCTTTCATCCTTAAAAGAGTACGTTGAACAATATTTTAAGAGGAACTTAATTCCTTATCAAGGAAAGTCCTTGAACCTAGCCACTTTATTTATATGTCCTTGAACTACAAAGCATTTTAAATACAATTATGAGATAATTTATTTTGCCACTCAAAAACCCTTTGAGTTGGTTTTTCTGACAACGTTATATCTCTTACAACTGAAACAATTTCGGGTGAAGCCTCCATCACTTCTGGGAGTAAAGAAAGGTTAATTCCACCTATGGCAACAACAGGACAGTCATAAATTTTTTTCCAAGTCTTAAGTGCTGATACTCCCTGAGGAGAAAAATTCATGGCCTTAAGCTTGGTAAAATATATAGGACCTAGGGCGACATAACTCGGTAAAATTCCTTTTGCAATGGCACCTTCAAAATACGAATGAGAGCTGAGGCCTAAGGCAAGCCCTTCTTTCCTTATTTTTTCTAAGTCTGCAAAATTAAGATCTTCCTGGCCCAGATGAACACCATAAGCCTTGTGCTTTAAAGCAAGTTTCCAATAATCATTAACAAAAAGCCTAATATTGTTCTTTTTTGATAAATATACTGCTTCCTCAATTTCTCTTTCAAGGGCATTCCCCTCTAAATCCTTAATTCTCAATTGAATAATATTTAAACGAGTTTCGGCCAATCTAGAAATCCAATTGGCCCGATCCACAATCGGGTAAAGCCAAGGAAAAGACTCGGGTCTATCACTCAAAGGTTTAAATCTACTTTTTACACTTGGACTCTTTTCTTCGTAAGGCTCCTGGTTTGAAAAACCTTCGATTATAGGGAAATCATGAGAATCAAAGGATTCAATACACGTGGGCCCTAAAATAGAAACCCCTCCACATAAAGTTGATTTTCTGATGGAAGAATTTAAAAGACACCTTCCCATAACGATAGAATCGCTAAGATCTAGTCCTTGGGTCATCCCAGAGGCAATTGCAGTTGCAAGAAAACAACCCGTCCCTCTTATTTTCGGATTTGACTGATTATTTAACTTTATTTCTTTAGCTTTTACCCAATACCGTCGCTTTGATGAACAGAAATAATCGTTTACAGAATCCTTTAAACCTTTTGAGTCTTTTGAAAGTCTTTCAAAAAAATGCCCTCCTTTTATAAGAACAGACTCAACACCCATTGAAAGAAACTTTTGGCCCATTTCTTCAATATCTTTCAAGTTTTGAACTTTTAATTTTAAAATACTTTCAGCTTCAATTAAATTTGGGGTTAATAACTTAACTTTAGGAAAAATAAACACTTTTAAAAAATCTAAAGATCCTTCTTCCATTAAGCTCTTAGCAGAGCTTGATAACAGGACAGGGTCAACAATCAAACTTAAGGAATGTTTCTCTTCTTCCAAAGATTCAATGAATGAAAGTATTTTTTTAAACATCCAAATTTTTCCCACCATTCCCAATTTGATTACTACGTGAACACTATCTCCGCTTCTTTTTTTAGGTCTGGCAGAAGTAAGCTGAGCTTCAAAGCTTTCAGTTGATACAGGAAAAATATCTAAAACTGAATTGTGCGTTTGAGCTGTTACATGAGTGACGACATATTTTGATTGACATCGAAAAGCATTCACAGCTTTAAGATCACTCGTAAAACCAGCACCACCACTAGAATCATGAGCACCGATAATAATCAAATGAGAATTTAAGGCTTTTTCTCTATCTATATTAGGGTGTAAAGAGGTCATTTTTCTTCTCACAATTTAAATTTGTTTCAATCTTTTTTTCTTGGTGCCAAAAAGGTGTTCCAACAACTGGAGTGGAAGGTGATGCGAAATCTCTCTCTTCCATAAGCCCTGCTTCGAAGCCTTTTCTCCCTCCCATGATGGCATCGCTAAAAGCCTTGGCCATTAAATTCGGAATCAGGGCCTGCGATACTGCTGTATTTAATAAAACGCCATCATACCCCATTTCCATTGCTCTAGCCGCCTCTGAAGGTTTACCTATTCCCGCATCAATTATCAAATTCAGTTCAGGAAAGCGGTTTCTAAGAGTCTTTAATGCATACTCATTGATAAGCCCCTTGCCTGAACCAATTGGCGAAGCCCAAGGCATGAGGATACGAACTCCTAAATCAACCAGCTTCTCTGCCAATACAAGATCATCTGTCATATAAGGAAAAACCTCAAAACCATCCTCCAATAAAATCTTTGTGCCTTCAACTAGAGCAAAAGGGTCTGGTTGTAAATTATAATCATCACCAATAATCTCCAACTTTATCCAATTTGTATTAAAGACTTCGCGGGCCATATGAGCAGTTGTCACAGCTTCTTTAATCGAGTGACAACCAGCAGTATTTGGAAGGAAATGAACTGGGAGCTCTTTTAAGATCTCCCAAAAAGCTGCTCCTTCTTCCATGGCCCCACTTCTTCTTAAAGACATGGTTATAATTTCTACCTCGGAATCTAGAATAGATTTTTTTAAAACTTCTGGAGACGGATACCCGGAAGTACCCAAAAGAAAACGGCTCTTAAACTTTTTCCCTAATAAATTCCACATTTTTCATCCTCCTGGATGAGGAGTGACTATTTCGATTACATCCCCTTCCCTGATTTCATGCTTTTCATACTTATGTTTTGGTACAAAACCCTTATTTATTGCGACGGCAAAATAATCACCATCCTTTCCAAATAAAGATAATATATTTGAAAGAGTATCGACTTCTCCCTCGAAGCTTTTCTCTTTTCCATTAATAGTAATCTTCATAAGTCCTCCCAAGAACAACACTCAAAAAAGGGTGAATGACTCTCTAAATTACCAATCATCCTATCTAAAAGAACCTCTGCCAATTTTGGAGAAATTAAGTACCCATGACGGTAAAGACCATTGACTCTAATAAGACCACCTCCTTTAGAGAAAATAATCTTTGGATTATTACTTGTAAAAGCAGGCCGACATTGAACGTTCATCTCTAAAATTCTGGCCTCAGAAAAAGAGCTATTTAAAGAATAGAGTGCTGATAAGAGCTCTAAAGCTGACCGAACTGATACGGGAGAAAAGTCCTCACTCTCTAATGACGTAGCTCCAATTAAATAACAATCTTTAGGTCTTGGGACAACATAAATTTGATAGCGTGGATGCATGAGTCTTACTGGACGAGAAATTTTAACTCCTGGAGCTTGAACTTTAATAACCTCACCTCTAACACCTCTCAAGGAACCCAAATCTTTATTAGCACCCAATCCACGGCAATCTATAACGTAATCAAACGAGTAATGACCTTTGTTAGTTTCAATTTTGTGAGGCCCAATATCTAAAACCTCAGTATTAAAATGGCATTCATCACATTGAGGAATTATCTTTTCAACAAAAGCCTTTTGAAAGCTCAAAGGATCGACATGACCTTCATTTGGGAAATAAAGGGCCTCCATAAAGCTTGAAGAAAGATCAGGCTCAAGAGAATTTAATTTTATTTTTGAAACCTCTTCACAAACATGTCTTAAGTTGTGTTGTTTCAGCTTCCTTAATAGATTAAATACCTCATTTTTATCTTCAGGATGAGAGACAACAATTCCACCCTTTCTATCAAAGTAAAAGCTTCCATCAAAATCTTTAGAAATCCCCTCCCATAGAGGAAGAGAATCCTCTCCTAATTTGGATATAATTAAGTCGGCTTTTTCTAACTCACAAAAAGGTGATAGCATCCCAGCAGCAACAAGACTGCAGGGAATAATTTTTTCTTGAGTACCGTCAAAAAGAATAGGGTTATTATCAAAATAAGTAACTCTATGACCTCTACTCAGGGCAAAAAGACCTACCATCTTTCCCATGACTCCGGCACCAACAATACCTAGTGACAACTTCTGCATTTTCTTTTTACCCTTTGAAAAAAATGGGAAAAATTAAAGTTGGTTCACCTTTACAAACTTTTTTAC
>DKQD01000047.1:0-1475 GCA_002474345.1 Bacteriovoracaceae bacterium UBA7317 | reverse complement strand
TCTTTCGCAGCTTCGTTAGGAAGAGTCTCATCGTGGTATTCTCTGGCCCTCTCTGGGTCTAAAGAAAGATTAAATTGGTCCCTCCATCTAAACTCATATCGTGCTTTGGAAAGTTCATCATCTCTTCGCCTCGCTCCCGGATGACCTTTAGCGAGGTCAGCGGCATGAGCGGCGATTTTATAGGCCAAAAGACCCTCTCTCACATCATTTTTATCAGGAAGCCCCAAGTGTTCTTTTGGAGTTACGTAACAAAGCATTGCAGTGCCATACCAACCAATCATTGCAGCACCAATTCCGCTTGTTATGTGATCATAACCAGGAGCAATGTCAGTTGTAAGAGGTCCCAAAGTGTAAAAAGGAGCTTCATGACAATGCTCAAGCTGCATATCCATATTTTCTTTTATGAGATGCATAGGTACATGTCCTGGACCTTCAATCATCGTTTGAACATCATGCCTCCAAGCGATTTTCGTTAACTCTCCCAACGTTTTTAACTCTGCAAACTGAGCTTCATCATTAGCGTCTGCAACAGATCCAGGCCTTAACCCATCTCCGAGAGAAAAGGTTACATCATAGGCTTTCATAATTTCACAAATTTCATCAAAGTGGGTGTATAAAAAGTTTTCCTTTTTATGATGCATGCACCATTTGGCCATAATCGCACCACCTCTTGAAACAATTCCTGTAACTCTATTAGCTGTGAGAGGAATATGGTTTCGGAGGACACCGGCATGAATTGTAAAATAATCCACCCCTTGTTCAGCCTGTTCTATAAGGACCTTTTTAAAAACGTCCCAATTTAATTCTTCAGCAACTCCTCCAACTTTTTCTAAAGCCTGATAAATGGGTACTGTTCCAACAGGAATAGGTGAATTTCTTAAAATCCACTCCCTTGTTTCCTTAATATTCTTACCTGTTGATAAGTCCATCAATGTATCAGTACCCCATTTCGTGGCCCAAACTAACTTTTCAACTTCTTCTTCAATAGAAGACGTCACTGCAGAATTTCCAATATTAGCATTCACTTTGACGAGAAAGTTTCTACCAATTATCATAGGCTCGCTTTCTGAATGATTTATATTTAATGGTATAACTGCTCTTCCGCTAGCTATTTCATCTCTTACAAACTCAGGAGTTATAACTTCAGGAATTTTCGCCCCTAGAGGTTGACCTCTTAATCTTTTCTCTCTACCTAAATCAGCATCGCCCTGGCTTAGCTGGTCATTTCTAATGATATTCTCTCTAATCGCAATGTATTCCATTTCAGGCGTAATAATTCCTCTACGTGCGTAAAAAAGTTGACTGACATTTTTCCCAAGTTTGGCCTTCCTAATAACCCTATCGCCTACCTTTTTTACAACCTCAGTATCTTCTCTCTTTTCGATCCACGGTTTCCTTATTTCTGGAATCCCCTTTAAAACATCAACGTCAATAGAACAGTCTGAGAAAGGTCCGGATGAATCATAAACAAGAAA
>DKQD01000021.1 GCA_002474345.1 Bacteriovoracaceae bacterium UBA7317 | reverse complement strand
TTTTTACATTTTTCCGAATAATTTAGCCAAGCCTAGGCTTTAGTACAAGTGCGTCCGACCTCTAAGCTCAACTTTTCCCTATTCATTTTTTACACCCTATATTTTTTCTTAATATTAGATTATGATTTAGATATGATGATACCTAAAAAAGATGATGATTACAAAGCCCTTATAGTAGATGACCACGAAGACGTCTGCCAGGTAGTTGAAGCTCACCTTTGTCAAAATGGTTTTAAAGCGCACCTAATAGATAAAGCCTACTCGGGACAAGAAGCCCTTCAGCTGCTTAGAGCAACGACATATTTCTTTATATTCTTAGACGTCAAACTTCCTGATCTAGACAGCACCAGCTTAATTGAGCATATAAGAAAAGATGATTCAAGAAATAAAGACGCAATTCTCATGATGTCATCAGGCCAAGATTTAGATGAAATGATAAAAGAATACTTAAATCAAAAGATTGAAAAAGATAAAGTTGATATATTTTTACTTAAACCTTTTAACCAAAAAGACTGCGACAATTATTTTGATCTCGAATTTATCATAAAACAGCAAAAAAAAAGACAAGAAAAGAAAAGTTAAAATAATCCAATCTGATTCAAAAAAAAATGAATGACACTTTCCCCTTTCTGTCTACAAAATCAGTTAGATTTTTTCCACCTATCGACAAAATCAATAAAGAATTACTATGAATTGTAGAAAACTCTATTTAAGAGTAGGAAAGCCAATTGAAGATAAGTATTGAGGTTACCGAAAACAGAAATATCTTTATCGTTGAAGGAGAGGTAGATTCGTTTTCAATTTCTCATTTTATCCAAGAGTTAGAGCTTCTTGAAAAAATAAGCGGCCAAAAAATTGTTATCGACCTCTCCAATATGAAATCAATAAATTGGCGCGGGCTATTAATTCTTTCAAGGAAAATTTTAGAAGCGAAAGTTAGGGGTGATGAATTTACTCTGGTCTGCAAAGACCAAGAAATCAAGGAAACTCTAACGCTTTTTACTCATCCCATGCAACTCTCTTTCTTCCCAACGTTGGAGGACCTTCTTGTATCACTTTAATTTATTAAAAAAAATTATAAATTATTTCATTGCTTTTATTTTTGTAAAAGTTCTAATATTAAGTAATCATAATTGCCTGGCTTCAGATTCTAAAAAAACCAATAAATTAAAAAGAGTTCCATCATATAGCTTTAAATTCTTTCACGATCAGCTTTTACTGACAAATGATGAGCTGAAAATGAAGAAAAGAGACCAGATTTTGGCCGAAGAAAACCTCACCGTTTCAAAGTCTGGTCATTATCCCAAATTGGATTTAAAAGTTGGTGTCAACGGGGGCAGTGAACAAGAAGCCAGTTCATCCAGTGTAGATCCATCCGGAGGTGCTGGTAAAATGGGTCTTTCCGGAGGCTCAGAGGGTACTTCCAACTACAAGGTAAATTCTGATTCAATATCCGGAAGCTTCGGTCTTACTTATAATATTTTTTCAAGATTTGCGACACAAAATTCTGTTTTGAATGCACGAAATGGAGTCAATCAAAAGTTATTAGAAAGAGATATATTATTAGATCGAAAAAAAAAGGAACTAATCCACATTCTTCTTGAAATGCAGGCCTTAATAAAGGTAAAAAAAGTTTTACTGAGAGCAGAGAATTTATTAGAACGCCTGGCCTTAAAAAGTAGAAATAAAACAAGAAAGCTTTTTTTTGGATCGAGCAGGGGTCTTAAAATTGATAAAAAATACAAAGAAATCCTTTTCCAAAAAGCAAAAGTTACAGAATATATTCATACAGGCCATTTGGCCCTTAGAAACTTAATCCCTCACTACAAGCAAAATTGGCTAAATGGCCTAAGAACTTTATCAATTACCTACAAACTCCCAAGTTTTGATTATGCCTCGAAAAAGTATTTAAAAAGGTCAAAAAAATCTAAGAACCTTTCCTTGGATATTCAAAATTACAAGAATATCCATAATACAACCACATGGGAAAGAGCTTGGATTCCCCTGGCCTTTTTATCTGCAAGTCAGACTACAACACAGTCATTAAAGACAAAGGAAGTTTCTAATGGCTGGAGCGCTAGCCTAGTTTTCCAGTTCAATTTATTTGATGGTTTCTATTCGAGCGCAAGAAGATCACAAGCCTTTAATATGTATAAAATAAGCAAAATAAAAAAAAGGGATCAACTTTCTAAAGGTATTGTTCTTTTAAGAAAAGATTATGCCCAGATAAAAACATCGTTACAAAAGAAAATTTTCATCCAATCTATTATAAGAGAAAAGAGATTTAAAATAAAAAATTTAAAAAGAATACGCGAAAGAGGTGTCTCTACTAAAACTGAAGAAAGTTTTATGCTACTTGAGTTAGCCAAAAAAGAATTGGATAAAAGAGAGGCCCAGAAAGATTATGAAATAGCACTTTTAAATATAGCTACCAATATAGATGAATTAAATAAGGTAAAAATAAATGAATCAACAACCCCATAGATCATTCAAATCAATATTATTTTTAATGTCTTTTTTCTTTATGACAATCCTATTGTTTTCTAACAAAGTAAAAGCAGAATCACTGAGAGAGTTGATACCATCTTATGGAGTTATAAAACCAAAATTTGTTTCCACACAGGTCGCCATAGGAAACGGCATAGTCCACAAAATTAGGTATAAACTAGGTGATAAAGTAAACCGGGGAAAAATTCTCATCAGCATCATTGAAAGGGAAACTATAAGAAATTACAGAAATACACTTAAAGGTACTGTTGCAAAAATTCATGTCACCCCAGGAGCAGCAATAAGTGCAGGTATGCCACTTGTTACGATTGTGAATTCTGATAAGAAATATATGGAAATCGCTTTTTCTCCAGACGAATCAAATAAAATATCCAGAGGTTTGAGTGTTTTGTCTCAAAATAAAAATGTCAAGATTGGAACAATTAACAGACTCTCTCCAATTGTTGATCCAGACACAGGAACTGTCCTTTCATTTGTAGATCTTAAATCCTTTGGAAGACCTTATCGAATTGGTGAAGTCCTTCCTATTTTCATTGAGGGTAAAATAAAAAAATGTAAAAAGGTTATAGGTTTAAAAGAGTTAGGACTTTATACAAATGGTTACAAAGTCAATTTCATTGCAGGGGACAAAGTTTGCTTGGAAGGCAAAGCACCCTAAATAATAATCTATTTTAAAAGAACTTAAGACTATGGTTCAAGCATTTATTAAAAAAGGGGTTTTTACTATTTGTTTAAACCTCCTCATTCTTTTAATAGGCTATTTTACAATACCTAAGCTCTCTAACGAATTTATTCCATTAGTTGAAGTTCCTGCAGTTGCTGTAGTGATTCCCGCTCCCACCATGAGTGAAGAAAATATAAAATATAATATTGTTTATCCTCTTGAAAAAGCTCTTCTTCGAACTGGAGAGCTGAAATCAATTGAAGCGGACATCGAAGAAGGGAAAGCTGTTTTTAAGCTTTTTTATAAGTGGGACTTCCTACCAGAAGAGTGCCTAAGAAAAGCAAGACAAACTGTTGAAAACTTATCTCTTCCTGACGGTGTACTGGACCCTATCTTTGTTTTGTATAAACCCAGTAATAACCCAATTCATAGAGTCGTCTTTTATGGTCTTAATATAGAATCACTCTCTTCACATGCCCTAAAGATAAAAAGTAAAGTTGAAAGAATACCTGGCATCTCAGAGGTCTTGATCGCAGGACAGTACCTTGGAAAAACCTATGTAAATATAAAAAATAAAAAGCTTTCTCAATACCAAGTTAGCTCTCAAAACATTATTGACGAGGCTTATAATACATGGAAACTTAGAAAGTTTTATAAAGGATTTCCCCTCAACCACACTCTTTCTTTGCCTATAAAAAAACCAGAAGACATGAAACTCCTCCCCATATTAAACTATAAAAATGATCACATATATTTGAAGTGGATAGGAGACATCACCAAACCACCAGGAAAGCCCCAAGTTATTTATGGAAGGGAAAAACCCGCCGTTGTTTTAGAAATTATAAAATCGGCAGGTGCCGATACAATTTCAATTATAAATAAGTCTAAAAAGATAATTGAAAATTATAAAAATCCATCTATCCAAACTGAAGAAATATATAACGAAGCAATTAAAATTAAGGAAAGTCAAAATGGAGTATTTACAAACTTCTTCATCGGAGTTGTTTTAAATTCTTTAATTCTTATGATATTTCTAGGCTCCACAATTGGGGTATTGGTTGCTTCTGTAGTTTTCCCGACGGCACTTCTCGGTACATTTTTTACAATGGATCAATTAAGCATTTCAATAAACCTTTTTAGCCTGAATGGCTTTTCTTTAGCTGTTGGAATGATAACTGATGCCTCCACAGTTGTTTTAGAGTCTATAACTCAAAGAATAAATAGAAAAGAGCCTCTGTTTATGGCGTGCTTGAAAGGGGTTAAGGATGTCAGTCTAGGGGTTTTGGCTTCTACTCTAACAACAGCAGGAGTTTTGTTACCAATAGCCTTTCAAAAAAATGTCTCTAGCAAACTTTTTTCAGACCTTAGTCTTACTGTTGTTTCCACCCAGATTTTCTGCCTTATCGCCGTTTTTAGTCTGGTACCATGGCTTTGTTTCAAAATGTTAGGAAAAAACACCAAGGCTCCTTCTTTAATCTTTTACCTTTTTAAAAAATCGGACACTCTGGTAAAAAGTATGATCAATCTGGCAAAAACCACTCAAAGCTTTTGCCGAAAAAAAGTATTCTTTCGCCTTGTTATTCCTGGTATAGTTATCTTCCTTAGTTTAGGTTCTGTTGTTTTTTTACCAGATATGGAGTTTCTACCGCAGGTATCATCCCGAGTTTATTCATTAAAATATCCAATTAATTCATCTCGACAAAGCGTGGAAGGAATTGAAAAAAGAGATTTGATGGCCAGTACATTAAAAGACTGGAAAGAAGTCGTTTGGTCGGTTTCATCGTTTAGCAAAAACACAGTAGATATACTCTTTTCACTAAAAACCTCCAAATCTATTGAACAAATTAAAGATAAATTTAAAGGAAAAAACTTAATTTTTGAGAAAATAAATATATTGCCAGTCGGACCAGCTCCATCCGGAGAAGCCTATGGATATGATGGTCTCTACTTTATAAGCCAAAACTTACCAGATGATAAGATTTCTAAACTCATCCAAAGTTTTTGCAATAGTAAAACCGTCAGTACTTGCTTAGGGCCTGAGTTTACCAAAAGTTATAACTTTCACCTAAGCCCTGATCATTTAACAACCTACAGAATGGGCATATCAACATATCATGGTCTCAGCCAATTTTTTATTCCCTTACAGGAAATTGACTTATCATCAATAGCCGACTTTGAATTTAAAAACCCATCAATTATGAAGATATCCTTTGAAAATTCTTTATTAGACTTACCAATTATCAACTCTAAAGGCGAACGAAACGTTATAGGAGATCTCTATAACCATAAAGTTGAGAAGTATGACACCATATTAAAAAGAAAGAACGGGGATGACTTCTTTCCACTATTTTTTAAACTCAAAGGATCAACAATTGGATTAGCCGATAGTAGCATGAATTCAATTAGGCAAGGATTAGGCATAAAAGAGAAGAAAATTATTGGTATGGGAACTCTTGAAACAATGAATGAAAGCTTTGGAGGACTCATAACGGCCCTTACAATTTCGGCATTTATTGTTTTTATAATACTGGTAATACAATTTAATTCTATCAGGCAAGCTTCCGTCATTATGGGTACAATCCCACTTACTCTTGGTGGTGCTATTGGTGGACTCATTGTAATGGGTGAAACAGTAAATGCAAGCGTTTTAGTTGGATTCATTCTTCTTATTGGAATAGTCGTCAATAATGGGATCTTTTTAGTCGAGGCAACCAACCAAAAGCTTTTTTCTGGAGGCAGTAAGGTCGATGCCATCGATTGGGCAGTATCGAGTAGAACAAGACCTATTTTAATGACCTCATTTTCAACAATCTTGGGAATGTTGCCTACTTTAATTATTGGTGGAGAAGGCTCAGAATTATATAGAGGTATGGCCATTGTAAATGTTTTTGGGATGATAACAGGAACATTTCTTTCCATCGTTGTCACGCCTATTTTTATAGAATATTTAGGTTTACCGAAGAACATTAGTAAGGGACGATAAATATGAAAGCCGTCATGCTGCTATTTGACTCCGAACTCGTCGAAGAGGCACTCTTAATGATAAGGGTGTCCAACATCCAGAACTATACACACTTTACAGGACTTCATGGATCCTCTAAGGCCGGTAAAAAAGAAGGTTCTGCTGCTTGGCCAGGAACCAATGAAATTATTATGATTCTTTTAGATGATATTAGTCTTAAAAAGTTAAAAAAAGTTATTGGTGATTTTAAAATAAAGCACCCAGGAAGACCTCTTCTCTTTTTCAATTGGCCTTTGAGTGAGGTAGTTATCTAGATGTTAAAGTTTCTTCAAAAAGTTGCAGAATATAGAAGGATTGTTTTAGTTTTTCTTTTTGTGCCCATAGTTGCTGTTTTTTTAAACTTTTCAAAGGGTCTTAGTTTTTTTCCTGAAGATAGTTTTATAAGATTTAAAATAGAGTTTTATGTTCCCAGTAAGATAAGCTCTGAAATCGAAAGAAAAGTAACGACTACCGCCGAAAAAACTTTCAACGGCTTATCTAACTTAATTTCAATTGAATCCTTAACAAGACATGAAAGATCCGAAATAAACCTTATATTTGATAGGCTAAATGATCCAAACAAAATTCTTCTTTTTATTCAGGAGAAACTTGATCGATTAAAAATAACACTACCTGGAGATGTCAAACAGATTAAAGTCACCCACTTAAAGCCACTTCCTCCA
This sequence comes from Bacteriovoracaceae bacterium UBA7317, assembly GCA_002474345.1. GTDB lineage: Bacteria > Bdellovibrionota > Bacteriovoracia > Bacteriovoracales > Bacteriovoracaceae > UBA7317. The sequence continues at coordinate 3,841 of DKQD01000021.1, read as the reverse complement.
CCAGATTTTAAAATAAATACAAATACTGGTTTTGATTTAACAAAATTCCAAAATTATATAAAAAATTTAGGTGCATCTATAAAAAGAATTGAACCAGAATTAGATGAAGACATTAATTGGAAAATACAACTTAATCCAAAAAAGCTTTTAAGCTACAACATTTCTATAAATCAGATATGGCACTCTTTGAAAATAAATGGCTTCGCCTCCCGCTTAGGTTCAAAAGATGACTTAAGTTATTTTGTTGAATCAAACTTCCGCTCTCTTCTTCAATTAAAATCCACCATTATCGGTTCAAAATCCAATACTCCTATCAAACTTGTTGATATTGCAAGCATTAAACTTATCCCCCCTTCCGCACCTAGAATCATAAAGATATGGTTTAACAATGAAAGCACTAGTCTTAATAAAGTTAGTAATGAAATAAAAAAGTTATTCCCGTACGTTAAAGTTGAAAGATCGAGAACAAAGCTGTGGATCTCATTACTAAAAAAGCCCTTACTCTTTTTTAGTATTTTTACAATAATTTCTTTTCTTGTATTTTATTTTGTTTTCAAGGACATTAAAGCAGCAGGAAGTTCTCTTATTTTTAATTTTGGATTTTTTATTCATTACCTCTTCTGGTGCTTTATATTTAAAAATGGCATTACAATACTTGATTTTTATTCACTAATTTTAGGTCTTATTTTTGGCTCTTTCTTATGGCTGGTGCTTCTTAGTAAAATTAGGAATTCCTTTTATCACAAAAATAAAACTGGATTAAAAATAACCGTTCAGCAATCAATACTTTTTGCTCTTTCAGAACTTATACCAACTTTTTTGATTTTATTTACTTTATTTTATCTATTTTCGCTCCCAACACTTTCTAATACCATCAGTCTACCCTCTTCAAAAATTTTAAATCATTTTTTTTCAATTGCGATTCCAATCATATTCTATTTTTTAACTATTTTATCAGTTTTCAGTCCTTTAAATTGGGCAACGAAACAAGGCCCCGAAAAAAAGCCCACCAGGCTCTTTTCAAGAAATGTATTTATTCCTCCACTCATTGTTCTTTTTATTCCAATTAGTATTTATTTTTGGCCTTTAAAGCCTTTAGGTATGAAGGACTTTAAAAGTGAAGAGAAGGTTTTTATTTCAAACCTTTCCCTATACAGAGGTCACCAAAATGCTCTTACATATCAAAGCAAGCCTTCAGACACACCAAAAAATTACAAGTTAGTTCCTGAAAAGTTTTTGGAAAAAGAATGGGTAAATCAATGGGAAGTTACACCTAATGGACTTCGGTCACTTCCAAATTTAGACATTTCTAGTTTTAAATTGGCGATGGAGGATATCCAACAGGAAAAAAGACTCTCCTTTTTTAACTATATAGATGATCAAATTGAAACATCAATTCCTATAAAACTTAATCAATTAATATTAGATGAAAGAAATTTTTCTCACCTTCTTATTGGCAGCAGGACCCCTGGAGAAAAGCCAAGTCACCTGGGGCATATTGCAAAGAAAACTATTGTTACAGTCCCAAAACTTATATTTCATGAGCAAATTAATCGAGTTAATCAATTTTACTTTAAGGATTTAAATAAAAACCAATCTAACTTTTTAGAGACCCCAAAAAATGATGAAACGTTTAAAGAAACATCCCTCACTAGGTTCTGGAGAAAACACCATAAAAACTTCATCAAAGACCACCTAACTTCATTTATATTCATCTTTACATTTCTTTCACTTTATATGAATTCGTTCTATAGAGGATGGATTATAACAGCTATTTGTTTGGCACAATCTGGGTTATCAAGTGGAATACTTTATTTACTAAATGATGTTATACCACTTGATACGATGTGGCTTGATAATCTGCCGCAATGGCTTTCAGTGGCCGTCATTTTGCTTCTCACTAGGCCTATGGACTTAGAAAGAGTTAGAGGACTAGATATTGAAGTTGCCCTAAAGAAGCTTAAAAACTTCTACGCTCGCGCTATTTTAGCCGCATTATTTCTCTTTTCTTCAGGCCCCATTATTCTAGGCCTTCTATCCTCTTTTAATAACGATCTTATTCCACTATCCAGCCTATTTACCCAGTCATCTCTTTTTATTGGAGCCCTAACACTTATTTTAGGCCTTATAAGCTACCGCTTTCTTTTTTTCAGTTTTTACATAAGTAGCGAGAAATCTATTGATAAAATGAGCCTTTTCCTTTTAAAAACCTTTTATAAAATAAAAAATAGTCGGAAAAATAAGGCAAAAGCCTAAATTGATTCTTGCTTTTTACTATTATTACTCTTTTTACTATTTGATAAAAAAGCCAAAACCTCTCGGATTGTTTTATTGTCCCTTAAAACTTTGTTATGGCCTAGACCGTGTGAAATTTTCAAAAGGCTTTTTGGTATCACTTTGCTTAACTTTTTGGAATTCTCAACTTTTGAAGCACGGTCATCTTCATCGTGAAAAATTAAAACGTGTCCCTTCACTTCCGGGCCAATAATACAAGGGTTAAAATCTTTGAAGCTTCTCTTATATTTTGATTCTAAACCGCTTATTGTTGCTTCAAAAAAATCCTCTCTGACTCCTTCTTGCTTTGCCCACTGCTTAAAATCGTCTTCAACATCAAAGTTGGGTGCAAAAAGTACAATCTTTTTTATTTTTAAAGAGTTTGCTAATGAAAGAGAAAAACAACAACCAAATGAATGACCTACAAAAGCGTAAATTTCTCCAACCACATTCACCACGCTTTCCGCAGCCTCAAGAATTTCCAAAGCATTGGTCATAAACCCTGGCGACTGCCCATGAGAAGGAGCATCAAAGGCCACAACTGAAAAACCTTTCTTCAAGAGGCTTGGTATAAATTGACAGAATTGAGTACCACGACCTGCCCAACCATGTGTAAAAAAGATACAAGGTCCCTTGCCCCACTTCATACCAATCACTTCTTTTTGAGACTTAGGAAGAATCACTTTGAAAGTTTGGGCCCTTTTTTGCCAATAAACTTCAGCCTCAGCAGGTCTATAATGCTTTGGCCTAAAAAAAATTTTCTCAGCAACCTCCTCCACTTGAGTGGGGAAATAATCCCAGGTTCGATTTAACGTATTAACAACAGCTTTTTTTCCAAAAGTTTGGATCTCATTGGGCATCAAGCCTAGAAGGTCATTTTTAATGAATTTTATTTTGGCTTTGGCCTCTGCTATCTTTGATTCCATAAAAAACCCATATATTTTAATTATACATTCCATCAAGCTCAAACCTAGCTGCTTCTAACAACAAGATCGCTGAAGGATTTCCTTAACTTTAATTTTGCTTTTTCCTGGTTCATAAGCCGAGCAAAAATATGAAACCCGATCATATAAGAATAGAGTTCATAGACAAACTGGTCAGGACTCAAATTTTTATGAAATTGCTTTTCATCAATAGCAATAGAAACAGCTTTTTTAAAGCCCTCAAGCATTTCCTTTTGCAAAGACTTTAAATGGTCTCTTAAAGAACCCGGGCGGTCGTCAAACTCAATAATCGCAGTTATGATAGGACACCCACCCTGATGCTTATCAGTAGACCAGGTAATCCAATTCTCTACAATGGCCTCAAGTCTTGGCACTCCCCTTGGTTTTTTTGTCGCCGGCTTAATTACCGTCTGAACAAAGTTCAAAGACGCAAGATCTAGGACCATTTTTTGAAGTGACTCTTTCGATTTAAAGTGACCAAAAAGCCCACTTTTACTCATTCCTACCACCTTCGCCAACTCACCGATACTTAAATTTACTAATCCCCACCTTGAGCTAAGGTCTAATGCTACCTCTAATATTTTTTCTTTCGTTTCGGATATAGCTTTTGTCATAGCCCTATT
>DKQD01000072.1 GCA_002474345.1 Bacteriovoracaceae bacterium UBA7317 | reverse complement strand
CCTATGGTTCACTACCTTCTTACGATCCATAAATTAAAAGAAGGTAAGGGTTATGCGAGGATTACTGATGTCGCCAAGGACCTTGAGTTAACCAAAGGATCGGTTTCAACGGCCATCAAGAACCTGATTGAAAAAGGCTTGATTGCACACGAAGAAGACACAAAATTCATCATCTTAACTGATCAAGGTCATCATATTGTCCACGAGATCCTAACTTCAAGGACCCTTCTCTTTTATTTTTTCAAAGACATCCTTGGAGTTGACGAAAAAACGGCCAAACAGGACGCCTGTCTTATGGAATATCTTATGGCCGAAAAAACCAGTGAGAAGCTTTTCGAGTTTATGAAAACAATCACGGCCAACGATGGGACTAATAGCCTCTCCATTAAAACTGAGCTTGACCTTTCAAGCTATAAAGACTCAAAAGAATTTAAAGAAGGACAAAAAGGGGACGACCACCTTTAGCATTTAGTGATAACTTCCTAACGGGTGTATTTAACAAATAAGTATTGGACATCACTAAAGTGACGAATGGATCCGCTTTTATTTTTCAATTTAATATTTGAAGGACTTCCCCCTCTAAGCTTTTCAAAATAACCCTCAATTTGAAATTGAGAACTTTCTCTTACAATGGCCGTTCCAAGAATTTCACTACCATCTTTAACCAGCTGAACTTTGCAAGTTCTTCTATTAGTAAGGTTTTTTACATTGTGACATGTTCCCGTGACCTTAAAAAAGTAAAGACCCTTTTTATCATTTCTTAAAATAAACCCACCATTTGCTGCGCTTTGAGGGACCAAACCCGATCCGAAAGTGTTCGTTATTACCGCTCCGCCATTTCGAAAATTGCCATTATTATAAACAGAACCATTATTAAGTCCGGTTATTTGAGAACAACGGCCTGCCTTCATTTGATTAGACGTTGAAGCAGAGTTCGAAGACCCATAATTATTGCAAGAACCAAAATACTCAACTTGGGTTGATTTATCCCACTTCTTTGCTGAGCCGCTACAATTAGTGCTAAGCCTTATTTTTTTACTACTATCAGCATAAACGCAGGTGCTCTTAGCATTTCCAGGCCTTAAGTACACGTAATTCCCACCTGCACTTGAAGTACTAAATTGCTGGTTGTTACCATAGTGACAAGGGTATAGTATTAACCTTGCTCCATTTCCCTGCCCTCCTTCCGCATCTAAGCACCAGGTTCCTCCCTTCACTTCGTTATGAAAAAACCTTTTTCCGCTTCTTGTACTCTCGAACCATCTCTGCTCTTTTGAATTATTGCAAGAAGCTGATTTTAAATCTCTAAAACCACTCCTAGAACCCGCTAATGTCAAACACTCTCCTGCACCCGACTTTAGGATCATAAAGTTAACTTTAGTTATTCCCGCTGTATTCTCTAAAGGAGTTTGGCACTTTGGCTTTTTACAACTGACAGAAGATCTATTTGAACCATCAACTTTCCCTGGCGCTGACGTTAAAGTCCTTCCATCAAAAAAGCAACCAGGACAACGCTCACCACAACTTCTCCTCATGAATTGAACATCGTTATTTGAACATTGACTCAAACCCTTTGTATCAGTATGAGAAAAAGAAAGGCTTTGAATGGGGTTGGTATGGTACATAAAAATTTTGACAGTTTTATATTGATAGGCCTTATCTTTTAAAAGATCCGTGACCACCTTTTTGTTGGCAAGTTCCTGAACATAAAGGCTGTTTATTTTAGCCCCCTGAAACTCATATTCAAAAAAGGAGACTTTATCATTTAACTCGTCCCCTATGTTAGACTCATCATTACTATAAGTCGCACAGTCTTTCGTTCCTAACTCATCCGCGCATAATTTTAAAACACCTTCTAAGGGAACTTTAAGAGAGCTAATATTTTTTTTCCACCCGATAGGTATCGCCCTACCAGGGCACATATTCCAAACCTCTCCAGAAAAGGAGGTGTCTTTATAAAGCTTTGCACAATTAGAATCTAAAACACTTCCCACGTTATTGCTTTCAGTATCAAGGTTAGAAATTCTTTTATTATCCATATTAAGATCCTTTCTAACCTTAGCACTGCCATTAACATCAAGCTTTTTAGAGGGATTTTTAATATTAACTCCTACATTTCCAACGCCATCAACATTTAAATTTTCAACATCTGAAACATCAAGAGACTTTCTCACTTCTTCTCTCGTTAACATTCCCAATTTAAAATCTTTGGCCCCAAGAAAAACGCTTTCACTATTAATAGACATATCAACGACATCTTTTAGCCTTGCATGGTACTTTTGAGTGTTAAAACCAGGCCTTATACCTAAAAGATTTCTGGCATCTTGTGTATTGTTTGTCCCTGTCCCCCCCCTTTTAATGGCAACAGATTTCTCTTCTGAAAGTTTACCTGTCGAATCGTCATTATAAATAATTGAACCAGAGCTACCGGGTTTAAGCTTCGACCTCTTTAGAGAAAGACCCGGAGAAAAGTCTTCATTTCGAAGCGTTCCTCCTTTTATTTTAGAACTATCAATAGAGTTGTCTGGAATATTACCGTTAGTCATTAAATTGTCTTCAAGGTCATCCGATGAAATAGAGGCATTTTTTATTTGCTCTTTTCCTACTGAATTATTTTGAACCTTAGATTCTGTAACGACTCCATTAATTATATGCTTTGTATATATAGAATTACTTTTAATTTTATCCTTGTTGATACTCCCATTTTTTATTTTCGAAGCGACGACCACTAGGTTTTCCATTTTTTGATTAGTAACCGCTTTATCATTTAAGTGATTGTTTTTTATTTCTTTATCTTTTAAAGACTTTGTGACCACTGCCTCATCGTCTAATTCTCTACTGCTCACAGTCTCTTTAGCTAGACCTGATGTATTCACTGAACCATCTTTAAGAGAACTTTCAATACCACTTAAATTTGAGTTGATAGAGTCATCTTTTATTTTTAGAGTGGTCACTGCTTTTTCTAGAATCATACCTGTCGTTATTTTCTTTTTCTTTGGAGTCCACTCCAAGCTATCATCATCCTGTTTAGAGTAAATGAGAATAAATTCATCCTCAGAATCTGTGTTAGAAACATCAGAAATATCACTGACTTTTGAAACGGCTTTATTGATTTGGTCCCAGGTATAATCACCTGCCTCAGATTTAATTTCACCGCCTCTTCCAAAAAAAGATTCAATTTTTCCGGTGTAGCTTATCTTTTGCCATTTAGAACCATTCCATATGAGCCAATCTCCCTTCCTCCAAATAGTATCATCATCGCATTCTTCTGTTTCCTCATCCTCATTATAGCGGCAAGATTTAATATTAGGATCTGGGACCCCTTCAACTGTAACAACCCAGTAGTCTCCACTCTCAGGTTTGATGATAGGATCATCTTTTATTTTTAGCAGACCATTCATTTTTTTATCTGAAATATTCCATTGCCCCTGATAATTAACCCCTTTAATACCTTTTGAAATAAATATGCCTTCCGCTTCCCTCCATATTAAAAAATCTCCTTCCATTGCAGCTCTGCCTTTCCTGCCTTCTCCTTTATCACTGTCTTCTCTTTTATCAAATACTTTGGAGAACTTGGAGACTTTAATCCCTTTACAAATCTTTTCATTTTCTTCATCACTCCCTACTTTTTCACCAACAGTACAAATTTTTTCAGGGGTCACAGCTTGATTTTTAAGGCTATGCCCCTTTTTAAAACAAATGAACTCATCTTTTCCAATAGGTCTTTCTTCTTCATCATCACCACAGTTTTTTACTTTATTCCCATCTTCATCTTTCTTAATGCGACCACGTCTAACCTCTATTTTAAGTTCTCTTACCTGCTTCCATCGATCTTTATCAACTGAGAGAGTAGGAAATTTCTGAGCATTAGCGTAACTTGTTAGTGCTTTAAGACCAACACCTAAGAGTAAGGTCAGGACCAAAAAAATAAAAAAGAAAATTTTTAAATCTTTTAAAAATTTCCTCATCATAAATCTCCGATTCGAGACATAGTCACCTGTAAATTTTCAAAACCTAAAGTGTGCCCACTTTTGTTTATCAATCTGACTTGCACCGTATTTACACCACGTTTAAAAACGACATCCCCACTAAAAGATGTGTTGCCAAAAGTTTTTTGTTTTGAAAAGGTTAACCAACCTCCATTGTCTTTAATTTCAATATTAAGCTCATGAAGTTGGCTGCTATTTGCCGAATTTTTGAAAAGCCCATGAAAGCTTAAACGATAAAAACCTGCTTTAATGATTGAAATTGAAGAAGAACTTAACGCCATATGAGAACTTGAATTAGAAGACTTAGAAACCTCTGTTCCCCCACTCCAATTAACTACAGATCCATTATTCACGTTGAAGTTTTCATACCTTTTTACAAAATAGAAAGGC
>DKQD01000079.1:4748-4891 GCA_002474345.1 Bacteriovoracaceae bacterium UBA7317 | reverse complement strand
TAGCGTAACGATTACCATCTATTCGCTCGGTTTGAATATAAGGAGCTTCATCTAAGGCAAAACCAGGTCTTCCTCGGCTTGGTTCTTCTCTAGGAAGCATATTTTTAATATCAGCTTTTAGTGTCTTCAAGGTCTCTTTCATC
>DKQD01000079.1:0-4380 GCA_002474345.1 Bacteriovoracaceae bacterium UBA7317 | reverse complement strand
AGGGATAACACCTGCATTAATAATAGTATTTATACAGCTTGCTAGGGTTGAGCAATTTGAAACACCTAATAACTTCCCTACCTTTGCTCCAAAAGTTCCTAATTTATTTATTACCCTTACAAGACCTCTATCTTTTTTAATGTCTAACTTGACTTTGACTCCTTCAAGTCTTGCATTTTCAACACCAAATTCACCTTCACTAAGATCAAAGACAACACGAGCAGCAAATTCCTTGACATGAACTTCAGTGGAGCCACTAATTAGTGGTTTGCTAATAAGGTCACTGACTGAGCCATAAAATTTTGTTCTCATCATAAAGTCATATTTTTTAGAGTTAGACTTAAATTTTAAATTTAAGCGGAGCTTATTACCTTTCAGTGCCTGTATATGAAATACATCAGGGGTAAGGGGCATTTTTACTTTTATACCGTGAACTTTAACCTTGGAACTCCATAGGCCGCCGGCATAACGACCCTTTTTTTCAAAAAGCTTTTTCTTTTTAAAGTCTACTCCGAAATTTTTTGGAATAATTGCTTGTTTAAGGGTCTAATCAAAGGCATTAATTCTTAATTTAATATCCCTTCGGGGGTATTCTTCAACTTCAACCATGTTAAAAGCAAAGAAACCACTTACGACAATAAAAGCGATAACTCCACCTATTTTCATACGCCTTTTTCTAATGCCATCTTTGTTTTCTTCCATAGGGTCCACCTTAAAAAATAAAAATTTGCAAAGTCAAACTCACTACCAATTCATGGGTAAAAAACTATCCTCGACTACTTCAAAACGTGCTTCCATTCCTTTTTTATTGTGCATTCCTGCCCACAAAAGCTCCCCGCTATTTTCATTTTGAAGAGGGATTATAGGCTTAATGGGGACCTTAATACGATTTCTTTGATTAATTCTTTTTAAGTGAGGCTCTATCATTGACATAAACATACGATTTAGTCGGTCACCTTGTTTTTGTCTTTCCCTACCATTAACTCTTATGACTGGGTTAATGACCCCCCCTTTTACGTACATTGGTTTTATAAATAAACCAGTTTTTAAATTTCCCGTAAATAGAACAATAAACTCAGCGAAAACCCTCGATTCAAATTCAAGATCAGGGTCAAAAGGAAGCCGAAATTTTCCTCTCAAATTAGGTCCCTTTTTATCTTCTTCTGGTCTTTTGGAACCAATACTATTTCCAAAAACATCAAACTCAAACCGAAGGAAAACTTTAGTCTTATCTCCATCTTCATTGATATTCATTTTAAGTAACTTTGGAGACGTTTCATATTTCATTGCAAGAATTTGATTACCCAACTTCATAGGCCTTACGCCTCTTCTACAAAGGTAATTTCCTCTCGCACCGACCGCGGCGTGTATAACATCAATAAGAGCACCTGAGCCGAGAAAAACCTGCATGTGGCTTCTTTCTGACTTTGGATTAATATTGTCTGACCCTTTAAAGTCGTCAACATTGTCCGTTACTATTTCAAAATCCCTCGCACATTCACCAAAAGGGAGGGAGCTGAGCCTCACAGGAAGTATAAAAGTCGTTGCGTAACGATTACCATCTATCCTCTCAGTTTGAATATAAGGAATTTCGTCAACGGCAAAACCAGGCCTTGCTCTCGTTGGTTCCTCTCTAGGAAGCATATTTTTAATATCAGCTTCTAGAGTCTTTAAGGTTTCCTTCATCATAGCGTTGACTTGAGCTTCAAGTTCGGGCCTGATAAGAGGTATAATTCCATCTTTAATAACCATATTAAGGCAACTAGTTGTACTAGAACAGCTCAAGCCTCCAAAGAAATTTCCTACTTTTGCTCCAAAAGTCCCCACTTTACTTATGACACTCAAAAGGCGTCTTTCTTTCTTTATACTGATCTTAAAGTCTATATCCTCAACTCTTGCCCTCTCAACACCAAATTCCCCCTCACTGAGCTCAAACTCGACTTTAGCACTTAATTCCTTAATATGAACTTCTGCGGAACCACTTATAAGGGGCTTGCTTACAAGATCACTGACCGAACCATAAAGTTTTGCTCTCGCCATAAAGTCGTATTTCTTAGAGCTAGATTTAAATTTTAAACCAACATGCAGTTTATTACCTCTTCGTGCCTCGATTTCTAAAACATCAGGGGTAATGGGCATTTTTACTTTTATACCATGTACTTTAATCTTGGAGCTCCATAACCCTCCTGCATAATCCCTATTGTCTTCATAAAGGGTTCCCTTCTCATAATCTACCCCAAAATTATTTGGAATAATCGCTTCTTTAACGGCTTGATCAAACTCATTAATTCTTAATTTAATATCCCTTCGTGGGTATTCCTCAACTTCAACCATATTAAAAGCAAAGAAACCACTGACCAAAATAAAAGCGATGACTCCACCTATTTTCATACGCCTTTTTCTAATGCCATCTTTATTTTCATCCATAGGGTCCACCTTAAAATATAAAAATGCTAAATTTAGTATAAGCGGTTAATTTTCTTACGCTTGAAAGTTAAATAAAATTTACTGACCTTTAAAAAAGATCAGTATAAAAATATTTTTAAACTATAACATAAGTTAATTTGATAACACTTTTTGGAGTTTCCAAAAACTTCTGGTTAGAGAATAAGAATTATTTTTTTTAGTTAAATAAGGTATTTATAATATAAAACAAAATATCAAATGATAAATTTCCGGCCTAAACAAAATGACAAGGAATTAGGGCGTTTTTTTCACAAACTCAACTATTCACGAATACCGCAAACCTCGCTTAGAGGTTAGAAAAAAAAGCCATTTTTAAAATAATTATTCTCTAGGTATTCTTTTTCTTTAATAAAATGCTCTTTTATTTAAAACTATATATCTTTTTATTTTTGCCGAAAATTGCTTTGTCGTAATTTTTTAAACGGAGTTATTTTAGTGCCAAAAATTGAGGTTTTGCCTGATAATATCGTTGTTGAAAGTGACAACGATAAAACGATATTGGAAAGTGTAACAGAACAAGGCATTCCTCAAGTCAATGCCTGTGGTGCTGCAGGAAAGTGTTCGACATGTAGAGTTTGGATCATGGAAGGTGTTGAAAATTGTGAAAACAGAACCGAGCTTGAGGAAGAAATGGCGGTTAAATTAAATTTTGGCCCAGAAATAAGACTTGCATGCCAAACGAAGATTAAAGGTGATTTAAAACTAAGAAGACTTGTTATAGATGATACAGACCTTGAAATATGCAATCAGATGTTTGTAGACCGCATGTTAGAAAGCATGAGACCCGTAGGAGAAGAAAAAGAAGTCGCTTTAATGTTCACAGACATAAGAGGATTTACTTCTTTTTCAGAAAGACACCCACCTTATGACGTTCTCTTTCTTTTGAACCGACACTTTCATCAATTATATAAAATCATTGATAAAAATGGTGGTACAATTGACAACTATGTTGGGGATTCTTTATTTGCAATTTTTGGATTAACTGATGGTATAGACAAATCTGTTTTTAAGGCGGTCAAAAGTGGCGTAGAAATTTTAAAGGAAATTGATAAAATGAAACCCTACATGCAATCGATGTATGGAGAAGATTTTGAAATAGGTATAGGAGTTCATTACGGCAAAGTAGTCGTGGGAGAAATTGGTCCAGGACAAAAAACGAAAAAAACTGTTATTGGTGATAATGTTAACATCGCAAGTCGTATAGAAGCAGCAAATAAGCAAGCAGGAACCCGTTTTTTAGTCTCAGAAGACGTTTACAAAATAGTTGAAAAAGATGTAATTTCCGAGGACTTTGTCCGAATAAGAATTCCTGGAAAAGAAACCAAATACACTCTCTATGAAATTAATGGTCTCACAGATAAATGCATTCAACGTTCCCAGGAAGAACCTGAGGATATTATTCATCAAAATGGAAGAAAGTATAAAAGGTTCTTACCGACAAAAGATCTCCCCACAAACTCTCAGCTGGAAGTAAGCTCCGAGGACAAGACCATACTTTTGATTAATCATGAAGATGATATCTTTGCCATAAATGGGCGCTGTCCACACATGAACATGGCCCTAAAAGGGAGTCAGATCAATCCGAAAACTGGTGAACTTAAGTGTAAATGGCATGATGCTTGTTTTGAACTTCAAACGGGAAAAGTTGCTAAGTGGTGTAAAGAAATGCCTTATATTATGAAATTATTTAGTAAAGAACTGGTTCAAGGTATACAGAACGTTCCTCAAAAAAACCTTGAAACATATCCAACAATTCTTAAAAGTGGTTTTATTTGGATTTCTTTAGAAAAGTAAAAAGAATTTTCTTAACAGCTAAATCAAAAATGATGAAGTCTTCTAGTCATTTTTTCTTAATTTACATAAAAAAATGAGTAAATCTCAAACTAAATTTGGGAAAAAATAAATTTATAAATT
>DKQD01000014.1 GCA_002474345.1 Bacteriovoracaceae bacterium UBA7317 | reverse complement strand
AGTCCTGATTTTCTTTTCCTTTAACGGCCCAGTTAGGAATGCCCACTGCCCCCGTCTTTTTAAAGAGAAGAAAATCCACATTGGCCGTCATTCCTGACCTTAAGACCATGGGTAATTTTGGCTTTGTAATCGATACAGGTTCCTTAGAGCTTGGAATAACTTCTACCTGGTAGACGTTCACGCTATTAACGAGCTCTGATTGATGACCAATAAGGGAAACTCTTCCTGAAAAGACTTGATCTGGGTAGGCATCAATAGAAAACTCGACGTCCATTCCTGTTTTTATTTTTCCAATATCTGTTTCATCGACCTGGGCCCTTACAACCAGTTGATCACTCATTTCAAAAAGGACAGTTTGTTGATTAACGGTTTGCCCAGGAACAACTTGTTTACTAATAATAAGCCCGTCAACTGGTGCGACGATGGGAGTCGGTTTATAAACCTCTTTCCATTTTATGAGGTCTTTCTTTTTTAGGTTTCTAGAAAAGTCCAAAAGAGCTGCCCTATTGGTAGAGCTCATCTGCCCAATAACATCTCCCTGGTTAACCCTCATACCTTCCTGGATTAAAACTTTTTCCATCCTTCCAGCAACTGGAGGCATGACTCTTACTTTATTCATGGGTTCAACGGAGCCTGTCGCTTGAATAATGACTTTAAGATCCCTCACACTCGTTTCGACTTCTTTATAGGCTTGCTCAGTGTTTTTGGGTCCTTTCCTCTTTAAAAAAAAGCTGGCCAAAACCAAAGTGACGGCGAGAGAGCTAAAAAGAATGATTTTCGCTTTACGGTTCATCGAAAACCTCCTTTCCGCCTTGTCCAAAACTTCCTACCGCCTCTTCAAGTTGAGCAAGGGTTGTCCATGTATCACGAAGGGCCTGCAAATGGACGATCTCTTTTTGAGTCCAGTTATTCTGAGAAGACTCCCAACTTAAGTAACTTTGAAGGCCTGCTGAGTACTCTTGCTGAACGACCATCGCTCTCTCTCTTGCAGCTTTAAACTTCAATAAGGTAAAAGTCGTTCTATTCCTTGCTTTAGAGTGAAGTCTGTAGGCCCTTTCAAGATTATCGAGACGGGCCCTTTTGATTTTCTTCAAAGTTCTTTTTGTAATAATAAGGTCGGCCCTCGCCTCCTTAACGGCATTGGATGTCTGAAGACCTGAAAAAATGTTCCAGCTAAGATTAAGAGAACCGCTTAGGGTTTTTGTCTCGTCTCCAGAGTCAGTCTGAGAAATAGAATAACTCGAAGACATCCCTAGGGTGGGAAGGAAGCCTGCTTTTTTAATTCCAATGGCCTTATTCTTCCAATCTATATCCTGGTTTTGGTATTTTAAATCAAGGTGTTTTTGAGAAACCCTCCCTTTAAGGTCTTTAAGACTTGGCAATTTAAAAAGTTTAAAACTTCCTTTGAGGCTCAAACGGTTTTTTTCTGGAAATGGAAGACCTATATGTAAATAAAGCGTTTTCAAGGTAAGTTCCTTATCCTTTTCAGCTTCCTTAAGTTCCCATTTGGCCTCTTTATACTCTGTTTTGGCTTGTTTAAAGGCCCATAAGGGCTCAAGGCCTCCAGGATATCTCAAGCGGAAAAAGTCGTAGTTATCTCTCTTTCTTTTGAGGATTCTTCTAGAAAGTTTAACATACTTCTGAGCATACAAGGCCCTTGCAAAGCTCTCTCTAAGCTTTCTTAAAAGGCCAAGCTTTATTTGTTTAAGGGATGTACGTCCTTGCCTTTTTTTAATTATTGCTTGTTTAACAGCTAGGTTTGTTGCATTTCCCGAGTAAATGTCTGTAGCGAGAGTAACTCCATAAGTTTTAGTTGTTGAGTAAGTCTCTGTAATTGAAGTTTCTGCTCTAGACCTTGTAAGAGAGCTCGAACCTGTTAAGGTTGGGTAGTGTGCCCCTTGGGCCTTCTTATGAGTATAGTGTGCCTTTTGAATTCTTTCTTTTTGAATGAGAACATCTTCATTATTTTGAAAGGCAAGGTCGATGGCCTCTTTAAAAGAAAGGGATGCAAGTGAAGAATTGGATAGAATTAAAAGTCCAATCCAAAGAGTCTTTGAAAACCTAAAACGATGCCATTTCATAATGGCGTTATCGGTTAATTTTCTTAAATTATTGAACTTTTTGTTCGGGTAAAGAGATTTTCTGAATCCTTTGAATCCTTTCCTTGAAGCTCGGGTGAGAGTCAAAAATACTGGAACTAAGCTTAGTTTCAAGGTCATCTTCAAAGTAGACCTCTAAGACATCAATAAAGCTTTTTTTCCCTACTTTTCTAACAACGAATTCATCGGCTTCAAATTCAAACTTTCTCTTAAAGCGCCTATGTATAAGAAAGGCCACAAAAGAAATAAAGCCAGCAAAGGCCAAAGAGAGTCCAATCATCGGCAACACGGTAACATAAGGATAAATACTTGTTAGAAAGAAAAGAAACAAAATAACTTTAAAAGTAAAAAGAATTGGGTTTAGTTTTAAGAGGAATTGGGGGTGCCCTTTTATGAGGTGGGCGAATTCGTGAAGGAGACAAAGAATGAGGCTTCTTTCATCCATCACTTCAATCATTTTCATTGAGACTGCTAAATGGATATTATTTGAATCCTTTTCGGCCCAGCAAAAGGCATTGATTGTTTTGGCCTTAAAAATTTTGGGCTTAAGGAGTAAGCCATTGAGGCTTTTTTTTATTTCATCATTTTTCAAAAGAACGTCGAGGGCCAAATTAAGTTTGTTGATCGATGCTTCACCCATTCGTTTAACTCCAGGAGCCTAAAATAATACCTGGTGCAGGTTTAGACGATTGTCATAGACTTGTAAATGGCCCTTAGAAAAGGGCCTGAAATATCTTAGGTGAAAGGAATATCAAAGGGGAGTCCAATTGAAATAAGGACCGTATTTTGTTTTAAGTCTCCAAAGGTAAGAGTGTTGCCTTCAATATTAACGGAGCCTTGATCATTTGAAAGAGTAAAATCTCCGTAGTTTGCCATGATGTACTCTACGTTAACAGTGAGGGAGGCCATAACTAAAGGGAGAACAGTAAAGCTCCCTCCGAACTTAAGCGCCGTTCCGGTTTTAGAAAACTCATTTGATCCATATTTTTGAGTTAGCTTTTCTGAAAACTGATAACCAACCCATACTCTTAAGGGAAGGACTGGTGGAGAAAAAATAGCCGTTACACCCATTGAAGAAAACGTCCAGGCGCCCATCGTTGCATTTAATGTAACTCCAGGAATAGAACCATCCCAGGAGTAGGTCGAATAATCTCCAGCTACGTATACAGGTCCTAGGCTCCATCCTGCCCTGGCCCCAATGGTTATGCCGTTAGGAGCTGAGTACGAAGAAACACTTTGTGGGGATGAACCACTTTTGAGACTGTATTCCTGAGCCCCTAGCCCGTAGCCAAGGTAAGGTTCGAGGAAAAGACCTGCTTTAACTTTAGTTGGCGTAAAGATAAGACTTCCGAAAATTACAAAAGAAGCCACTTTTAGTAATAAGAATTTTTTCCGGGGTTTAGATAATTGATTTGTATTTTGAAGTTTGTCCCAGAGAGTTTTAAACATTTCCATGGCCAATTCCCTTCCACGAGTTAAATTTCAAATAATAATTATTGATACAATAGATTGGAGTTCAATGGCCAGATAATCTGAGTGATAAAAGTTTAGACATTCAAAGGTTCCGTGTAGGAAGAATTGACAATAAGCGTGATAATGTGTTGCAAAAACTGCCTAAATAGTCGACAATAAAAGGATGATTCGCTAATACTTTAGACATTAATTTTAGAAAATGTCCTGATTTTAGAATGTTAGGTGCATTTTTCTGGAGGCACAATCTGTGACATCTAGCAAAGAAAAACAAAGTAAAAAAGAAGAGTTTGTTCAGGGCGTAGGTGGACTGGCTCAAAAGCCTTCCTTTAAAAAATCGGAAAAGTTCTTCAATAGAGAGGTATCTTGGCTTGAATTCAACCAAAGAGTGTTGGACCAAAGTACTAGTGACAAAACCCCTCTCTTAGAAAGGCTCAGGTTTTGTGACATTTTTATTAGCAATTTAGATGAATTTTATATGAAAAGGGTTGGAAGGCTTAGAAACAAGTTTCTTTCACCTATTTCCTACCAATCAGTTGATGGATTGAGTCCTGGAGAGCAGCTAACTCAAATAAGAAAAAGGGTTACTGAGCAAATGGTTTTAATGAACCAGACACTCAATGAACTAATTTACCCTGCTCTTAAAAATGAGGGTATAAAGCTCGCTAAGTGGGAAGATGTAGGTGTAGAGTCAAAAAAAAGGTTATCTGAAACTTTTAAAAACTCGATTTTTCCAATATTGACCCCACTAGCAGTCGATTATGGGCATCCGTTCCCGTTTATTTCAAACCTTTCTAAATCTCTTGGTGTTTGTCTTTTACACCCATCAAGTCAGGAAAAAGTTTTCTCAAGGGTCAAAATCCCAACAGAAATTCCTCAATGGTACTTTGTGGAATCTGACGGAAAGACAGAAACTTATATGAATGTTGAAGAGGTTGTCCTTGGAAATTTGGAAATGCTTTTTCCGGGAACTAAAATTCTCGATAAACTTATCTTTCGCGTGACGAGGAACTCTGATTATGGTGCAGATGAAGATGGTGCCTTAGACCTTAAAGAGCACATCGAAGAGGGGCTAAGAGAGCAGAAGTTTTCTCCTGTTATTAGGCTTGAGCATTCAGGACAAACAAAAGACTCCTGGATTTTGGATTATATTACAAATGAATTGGAGCTCGATGCAGAAAACGTTTACGAGATGCACTCCTTACCTAATTATACAAAATTTGATGAATTAATAAAAATTGATAAACCTCATTTAAAATTCAGACCATGGTCTCCGAAAACGCCTAGAGACTTTGTTGATAATAAGGCCAATATCTTTCACAAGATTAAGGGGAAAGATATTGTTGTTCACCACCCTTATGAGAGTTTTTCCTCGTCCGTGGAGCGTTTCATTGAAACCGCTGCCAATGATCCTAAAGTTTTGGCCATTAAAATAACCCTTTATAGAACCACCTTGAATTCTAAAATTGTTGAATCTCTTATTTTTGCTGCTCAAAATGGAAAGCAGGTAGCGTGCCTTGTTGAGCTAAAGGCCCGCTTTGAAGAAGAGCAGAATATGAGGCTCACCGAAAAGCTTGAAAAAGAAGGTATTCATGTTATCACTGGTATGGTTGGTCTAAAAACTCATTCAAAAATGTGTTTGGTCGTAAGAAGAGACCACGATAAGGTCACAACTTACGCTCACCTGGGGACTGGAAACTACAATCCGATTACCTCAAAACTTTACACCGATTTAGGTTTGTTTACTTGTCGAGAGGATATCACGAGAGAAGTTATGGAGGTTTTCAACTTCCTTACAGGTTTTTCTCAGAAAAAGGATTACGACACCCTTTTAGTAGCTCCTATAAATATAAAGAAAAAGTTTGTTGAACTTATCAATAAAGAAGTTGAAGCAAAGAAGGAAACAGGTCATGGGCACATTGTTGCCAAGATGAACTCTCTTCAGGA
>DKQD01000176.1 GCA_002474345.1 Bacteriovoracaceae bacterium UBA7317 | reverse complement strand
AGGAACATAGTCACTTACTTGACCTAAAAGAGCAGTTGTCATGGAAACAGATTCCTCTTTGGTCATATGGAAGTTCGGCATCATAAGTAGGTCTTTAAAGGCTTTATCTGTCCCTCTATCCCATCTTCTTGGGTTTAATAAGTGAGCTTCAATCCAGGCTTCTCTAGTGTGTTCTACATCATATTCATGTCCAAAGCCGAATTGGTGGACTGCCTTTGAACCAACATTTGTAAGTTCAGGACCAGGATAGGCTCCACCCAAGGCAGGCCGCTTGAATCCTTCTATGTTGTGGCAAGCATAGCACCCATATTTATTTATTGAACGGCGACCAAGCTCAACAGTTCTCTCATGATCGCTCATTTTAGCCAGTCTGGCACGTGCCTTCTCTTCAGTATCAAAGGCTGAAAAGTAATCCTTAACAAGAAGATCATCTCGAACTTTTTTATCTAACTTTTCAAACTTAAGCTCCTCAAACTTTTTATTTTTGAGTGAAAGGATGTAAGCCGTCATATCATTAGCTTCTCTATCAGTTAGTCTAAAAGAAGGCATAATGGTATCTTTTTGATAGTGTTTAGGTTTCTTAAGCCATGTAACTAGCCAATCACCATTAAGTTTTGATCCAGACCCTTGAAGCCACGGACCTGCGTAAGCCTTAACTTTCTTCGAAGCTTTTTCCAGACCATCTACGCCGTGGCAGGATAAACAACCGACTTCATAAATAAGCTTTTTTCCTTTTTCTGGATCACCGCCAGTATACTTCTTGTAGGGTCTATACTCTTTAGATTTATCATATAAATACTCGGCCATAGCGTTAACTTCAGCAATGTTTTTAACCATATGCTTTGGCTGCTTATTATTATCTAAATTAAAAAACTGCGGCATATTGGCGTGCTCATTAAAGCTTTTTGGTGCCCATACCCAGTTTTTAATAAACTCCTTACTAACTTTGGAGGCGATTTTTGTTAGACTCGGTCCAGGACTTCTTTTGTGCTCCCATCCTTTTATTTTATGGCAACCATAGCAGCCATATTGTTCAATTTTTCTCCAGCCCTTATTAAGGGTAATTGAACCAGGTATTGCCTCTACGCCCTTATGACATTTGACACAACCAGCTTCAAAGTGCCTTTTAGGAAACATTGGCTGAGGAACTTTATGAGGCGGGTGCCAGTTGTATTTCTTTGCCCATTCCTTAGCTTGCTCAGGAGAGTTAGGCGTATGTGAAACTGATTGGAAATCATGAACTCTATGCCCTTGACCCTGGTGACAACTCGTACAACCCATCTTTTTTAGTGAGTGTGGTGAATCACTTCCAGCAAATAAATGGAGCCTTGGATGAGTCGTAAATGGCTGAGGCTGATCTTCGTAGCCAGGTTTATCGATAAAGGTATGGCACGTGTGGCACCTATCTACTTTGGGAACCTTTTGGAAGTATAAATCGTCTTTTAAGTTCGGTAAGTGGACCTGCTGAATCTTTATTGTTGGATCTAGCCAGTCGATAATTGGAGCATTTCTAAGTAGCCATACTGGGTTTGTTAAAGTGTCAGTCTTTTTCTCAGCCATAAGAAGAAGCTTCTTCTTCATGAGCATCTTACCCATTTCTGATTTGACCTTGGTCACTGATTCCGCAAGCCTTAACAATTTTGTATCGGCAATCTTTTTTTCTGCAGCTATCGCCTTGAGTTTATCTTTCGAATCAGCAAAACCTGCTTTATAGGTTTTAAGCTTTTTCAATAATTTTTCAGCTTTCAGCTTGTCCTTAAGTTTACCCGACTCAAGATAATGGGACTGTGCTATCTCATAGTTAAACGTAGTGGCAGATACATTCGCATTAAAATCTCCATTAATCATAGTTTGGACTTTAAAACGCTTATTAATATCTGCGATCTCTTCATTTACCTTATCAATCTCTTCTTGATTTAAATCAACAGCCTTTTGATTAAGAACTAGATCTTTTTCCAACTGAGCTAGCTTCTTTTTATCGATTTTCTTCTCTGCTTCAAGAATATCTTTTTTTATTTTTTCTTTCTTGATGTCTTGGGCTTTAATTTGCCACCGCTTCCAGGGACGCATATAGTCCTCTAGAAACATCCAGCCTACTGTCACTAAGAGTAAAAAGCTCAGAAAAGCAAAAACTTTGTTGAGCTTTTTCATATCATAGGCCATTCCTGGCTCATGCTTTTTTGTCATTCTTTCAACCCTTTTCCCAATTTAGAACTTTATTTTTAAAGTTTATCCACACAGTAATAATCTAAAATCATCTAAATCTTGCCTACAAGTTTAGCTCGAACTCTGGCATTGCAATCAAGTACTTTAAACTGAATAGCCATCTAAGCACCATTTTAATCGGTAAACTCAACATCCCAAGAGCAAGGAATATTAATATAAAGTACCTTATATAACCTATACCTCTAATGAGTTGCTTCCCTTTGTTCGTGAACATAAACGCGTACGGAAGAACAAACTGGTAAACACCAGCCACTAAAATTCCAGGAAACTCGCGAATAAAAATATTTGAAGGCAAAGCCATATTAAACCACTTAATCCAGAAAAATTCTGAAAGGTTAACGTTGTTTTCAGCTACAACCTTGTGAAAATCCCAGTATTCAAATGGTCCGTAAAAAGTCCAGTTGGGCCCTCTAAGAAAAGTTCCAACAATAATAAGGAATATCCAAAGAACTAGCCAACCATACGACCATAAAAAGATGGCCATTTTCCTCTCAGCAAAAGTGTAATAACCGTTCCCTTTAGGGTTTGTATCAATGTAAGGCATCGCCATAAGACCCACAATAATAAGGACTGGGAGCACAACACCGGCCATCCAGGGGTCAAAGTAAACTAGCATTTCTTGTAAACCTAAAAAGTACCAAGGAGCTTTGGCTGGGTTAGGTGCCCAAGTAGGGTTGGCTGGCTCTTCAAGTGGCGCTTTGAACACAATTGCCCAAACCACAAGAAAGACAGTACAGCCAATAATAGCAAATAATTCAGTGTAAACCAGATTAGGCCAGCACCACACTTTCTCTCGCTCTTCAGGAGTTGCTTCTATCGGTACATCCCCAGCCTCAATCCTCTGGTCATTAACAGAAGCCTTATACAAAGAAAGCCACTGGAAGTAGACGAGCATAACAACCAAAATACTTATGGGGATATTATCAGGCCACAAGATGATGGCGAGAAAGTTGGGGTCAGTACAGGCCCAACCAAATACCGCCAAACTTATTACTGAAAACCAAACCAGAAATTTCTTTGTACCAACAAAATGGTAATACTTGTACATGAGCACAAATAGAATTGTAACTAAAGGAAAGGAGATAATAGGGTCTGCAAGTTTATTGAGAAATTCTTTTATCATTTTTTAGCCTCTAAATTAAACTCATGACTAATTTTTTAATTAAAAAATTACAACCTCTATAAAGGAGCAGATATACCGCCGTCTTTTCTAATTCTCCAAAAGTGAACTGCCATCAAGACAGAAGCCACAAGAGGAATGAATACGCAATGAAGTATGTAAAATCTAAGAAGCGCTGGTTCACCAACGAAACGTCCCGCTAATAACTGAAACCGAACATCATTCTTGTCAGATACCATAACGAAATCACCAATTTGCGCCAACATTGCTCCTGGACCACCGTGACCTAGGAAAGGAGTTGCCTTCGCCATGTTTGCACCAACAGTAATCGCCCAAATAGCTAGCTGATCCCAAGGAAGTAGATACCCTGTAAAGGAAAGTAGTAGGGTTAAAGTCAAAAGCAAAACCCCAACACCCCAATTAAACTCTCTAGGTGGTTTATAAGATCCAGTTAAGAAAACACGCATCATATGCAGCCAGGTTGTAATAACCATTGCGTGAGCTCCCCATCTGTGAATTTCCCTCATTATTCCCAAGGGCACATGCTCTCTCAAAGCAATG
>DKQD01000155.1:4487-14750 GCA_002474345.1 Bacteriovoracaceae bacterium UBA7317 | reverse complement strand
AAAGGCCATCATAATATCTGAACCAAGGTTTTGTTGAATTGTAAGAGAGGTCTCAGGAGAAAGAAGAATTTTTTTACCGTCTTTTCCTTTAAATTCGGCCCCCTCTTCCTTGATACTTTTCTTTTGAAGAGAAAAGACTTGAAATCCACCAGAATCCGTTAGAATTGGACGGTCCCAGGCCATAAATTTATGAAGCCCTCCGGCCTTTTTAATAAGGTCTGAGCCTGGAGTTAAGTGGAGGTGGTAAGTATTAGAAAGGATAATTTTAGTATCCATGTCTTTAAGAACTTGAGGCTGTAAGGCCTTAATCGCACCATGAGTTCCAACAGGCATAAAAACAGGCGTGGGGATTGTCCCATGAGGTGTTTTAATTTCACCAGCTCTTGCACCAGAGTTTTTATCAACATGGGTTACCTTGAAGCTAAAATGTTTTTTATTGGATTCTAGTGTGTCACTCATGGGAGCTTTGCCTTTTTAGTAAGTCGTAAAATGCGAAAATGAATGCCTTCTTCTATAGGATATATCCATAGAATTGACCATTATTTTGAAAAAACTATTATGACTGGCCGTGTAACAATGATTCAAGTTTACCAATAAGCTCTGACAAAGGCCTTGTTTTCAATTGGTTTTGCTTTAACTTGATGATTTTAATGGCCTCTCTTAGAGACGATTTAAAAAATCTATTGAATTTTGAATCAGAAAATCGAAAGTTGTTTTTAGATAAATTTTCATAGTAGCCATAAATTCCATCAATCATGTCGTAATCTATCAAGATTTTTCTTTCCAGCTGGTCAAATGTGTCCAAGATTGAAAAGGCATTCCAAGGCCTATCTTTGTTATAACCCAAATTGACTTCGTTCATGTAAACAGGTTGCTTTGCCTTTTTATTTGCAACCCAATCAATGTTTTTTAAGAGGCTTTTATGCAGGAATTTTTCAGCAAATCTTTTGGATTTTGCATTGAAAGCGATCTCCAAAACAGAGGGGACAAGGTTGTCAGATGGGAAGATATAAATAGAGTTTCTCTGAACCCTTTGAAAAGGTGAAAGAATAATAACTTTAGACTTACCCATTCGGGTTGATTGGGCCTCGGAGTTAGACTTTACTTTTAAAACCTTAAAGAGGTTTTTTCTAAAACTTAAATGAGCATTGGGTAAAATTCCAACTGAAAGGGCCTGAGTTGGGAAGTTAAAAAAGTCTATTTTTAAAGAGTTCGTTGAAAAGTGAAACCATTCTTTTTTTAATTCTTCGGTTACTTTTGGTGTTTTCAACTTACTTTCAACAAATTTAAAAATATGCGGATAGAAAACAGGGAAAAAGGGACTCCCTTTTATAGATCTTTTTAGAATAGGCTTGATACTTAATTCTTTTTTAATTCCTATTGTAATCACATGACTTTTCTTAGAATCATATATGGTAAGTTTTTTGACAGTTTTTTTACCTTTTTTAAAAAGAGAGGGAAATAAATGGAAATTGTTAGGAAGAGGTTTATAAAACTTTAGCCCGAAGTAACTTGAGGCCATGGAAACACTAGTGTTATTTGTGGCCAAAGACCTTGTTTTAATTTCAGTAAAAGTTAAACCTTCTAATTGTACGGGAGATTTGAAAAAAGGAGAAATAAGAGCAATGAGGACAATAAAAGGTAAAACAATACCAAGACCTATAACTTTAAAAGAGTCTTTAGAGTAACTGTAGTTAGTTAAGGTAATCCATTCTTTAAAACTTTTTCTTTTAAAAAGAATAGGAAGATCAAAAATAAGAAAAGGTTTTGTGATTGTTCCTATGATGGCCTTTAAGGGAGCTTTTAGATGCTTAAGTTTAGATTCCTCAGATGGTTTAATTCCTACCAAAAGATAGGGTAGAGACGTTGTGAAAAGGAAATGAAAAATAAAATCCATCAAAATAAAAACGATAAGGAAATAAACTGTATCTATAGAAGTATGGAAGTAAATAAGATTTTGAAAAATTGTAGGGAGAGCTTCATAAACTCCTTCACTTGAAAAAGAATCTTTGAAATCAATGATTGGCCCCTGAAGAGGAACAAGAAGTTTTTTAATTTCTTTATCAAGACTTAGAAAAGGTAAAATTAGAAAAGCAAAAATATAGCCAAGTGAAAGGTTTGTTATGAAACAAGCAAAACGAATAGACATTCCCTGAAGTCCAAACGGACCTTTAAAAGAAAAACTGTGTTTTTTGGTTTTTCCTGCATTTTCATCTTTTTTAACCAAATTCAGAAACGTTTTAGATCCCATCCTTTGATCATTTTTACTTTCTTTCCCTTTATAGTGTTTTAATTCTTCATCGTTTTCTTCTTCATAATCCTCTTCATCCTCTTCGTAATAATAATCATCGCCTATATCATCTTCTTCATCTTCATCTTCAGGTTGTGGAGGGAGGCTATCAAATACAACCTTTTTTTTGTCTTCAAAATTCTCATTTTTTTTGATGACAAAAGTAATGTCTCCGAATGAAATCTTATCCTCTGAATCAAGAACGTACATTTTTCCTGGAAGTAAGGGATAGTCATTAAGGAGTGTCGTTCCCTTATCTCCAAAGTTATTAATAGATAGAAGTTCGTTTTGAGATTTTAAAATGCAGTGTATATCCAATAAATCAAATTCTTTAAAAACGATGTCTGCGTCTTCAGATCCCCCAACGATTAACTTTTTAGTAAATGGTATCGTTTCTACTTGACCATCGGGTGAGGTGATGTTGATCAAGTAGGGGAGCTCTTTAGTAGGGCTTTCGCTTTTCTGTTCTTCCATGTGATCCATGCCTAGTCCTTGGCAAAAAAACAAAACGTATCTTAATTGTACTATTTTTTAGTTTTATTGCATTATTGGAGTTGGAAACTATTGAATTTTTTAAAAAAAATTAAGTTTTGGAGTAGATTTTTATGCTGAGTTGTTTTCGGTATGCCCTCGCGGCTTTATTTTTGTCGAGTATATTAATATCCTGCTCTGGAAAAGAGGAGGAAGAACCTACAATTGATCGTTTTGTCCTTTTGAAAATCGGTTTGGAATGGGAAAAAGAACAGTGGAGGAAAGAAGGAATTAAAGAAGCGGACTTTAAGCAAGCGAAAACTAAAAACCCAAAGTTTGAGCTTGTTTTAGCTGATGGGATCGGAAAAGGTCCTATGTGTAGCATAGTTAAAAAATATAAAATTCCCGAAGAAGAATGCTTAGGTATTTTCCGTGTTCGAGTTAGAAAAGTTGAATTTTTAATCATTCAATTCAGTACAGTCAAAAGGGCAAGAGATTTAGCGAGAAAACTTGATGGTTTTTATAAAGCGAATTTTTTGTTTGATGAGGTTAGGGGGGAACCCGTCTTGGAGTCTTGGATTACAGGCATTCTTGAAGCAAAACCTGGTAGGGAAAGTACTAAGAAAAAATAGTTTTCGAATCCAGGAAGCTCTGTTTAAAAAAGCTCAATTTTTCTTTCCATTTCTCAATTAAATCAACCTCTCCTTTGGTTAGATTCCTTTTTTCTTTTCTAAACGCTTCAATAGTTTGGTCAAATAGAAGAGTAAACCGATGAAGTTCTCCCTTTCTAATATTGAGGTAAGCGTGAGAAGAGATGAGGTTAAAAGGCTTTTCATGCTGTGTTCTTTTTGATTCTTTACTAGATCCGATCAACTGAATTTCCCAAAATTTAATTATTCTAGGGATATGTTTTGAAAAAGCACTAAGCTCTGGGTAAAGAATTTTTTCAGAAGGAGTTTCCTGGATTTTTCTAAAATGATAGCCAATTAAAAAGTCTTTAACAGCTTCACGGTAAAAGTTTTCAACAATTTCTTTGATCATTTTTTTTTTGAGATCTTCCATTTTTATCCTCTCTTAAAAAACCTGACTATAAAAAAAAGGAAAAGTTTGCCGATAATGAGTTGAGTGGAGTTGTCATCCTTTTTTTATTATTCACACAAACGAGACCTTTTATGAAATTTAAAAATACAGCATTTTTTTTATTCATCTTATCTTTTGTTTTGAATCTATCAACTGTTTCTAAAGCTTCCATTTTAAAGCTCAATGATGGATCTTGTTGGGTTGAAGAAACTAAATCGGATGGGTTAAAAGTGGCCGATTTTAACAAAAAAAGAACCCGCTATTATTCATACCCCTATATAAAACAAAAATTAGAAGAGGTCATGTCTGATATAGAGGGTTTTGGTGAAGACCGTGATGATATGAAAAAAGTAGATGTTTATTTTTATTGTTCAGAGGGTGGCAATGCTTTTGTATTTAAGGTCGATTATAAAGAGATAGGTGTTTGCTCTTGGAATTTTTTGGCCAATAGTGAAAAAGGCCTCCAAAAGCTAGAGCACTTTTCTCAAACAAGAGGTTATACCGAAGGACCTTGTTGGGGCTTTGAGCCAGGAACTCTTTTTGTTAGTTTAAAGGATAAGAACTTCTTAGAGGAAGTTTACCAGGAATTAAAATCAGTTCGATGGGGCGATAGAATCGATTCTATAGAGCAATTTTCAAGTCTTACTTTGAAAATAAGGTTATTTGAAAAGTACTTTTTTAGGGAAGGGGAACTAAAGAAGGACTTGGAGTCCTATAAAATAATTAATGATCAAATCAGAGAAGTATTTTTTAATCATATGATGAGAATTGGCGGTGAGTTTTATAAAATTAAATCAGTAAGCAATCTCTCCAACAAAAAATGAAGTCCATAGGCAATAGAAAGCTCTAAGTCATTTATTATGATTACTTCACACCTTAAAAAACTGATAAGAAATGACTTACCTTGTAATTCCAACTTCGCTTATGGACTTACCTAACGATTTAGATGTTTTCCCAAAGATATTATTTTTCTCGCCAAGCTCTGCCTCTTCTTTGCAGTTAATGCAAAGCTCTGCAGTAGGTCTGGCCCGAAGCCTCTCAAAAGTAATTTCTGCTCCACACTCTTCGCAGAGTCCATAGGAGCCTTCTTTTATTTTAAGCAGGCTTTTATTTATTTTTTTAAGGAAGAAAATCTCCCTATTCCTAAATCTTAATTCATGGGATGTTTGAACATTAATGCTAGCTTCGTCCAGAGGATCGCTTAACTCGTTTTTATCAAGGCAAAAGCTATCAAAATCTTTCTTTTTGGCAAGAATAGATTCTTTTTCTTTTAAAAGCCTGATTTGTATAAAGGCAAGGTCATTATCACTTAGAAAAACATTTTCCCTTTCCATTTGAGAGCCTCCATATCTTTTTGCAAGAAACCATAGGAGTCTTGGCCTCTAAAATTTTTCGTTTAAGCACAATACGGTTAAAGAGGTGGAGTCGTAAATAGCAGGAACTATTGAAAAACCTTACAAATTTTTACATTTGAAAAGCCACTCAAGTCATTTTTTAAATGGAGCTTCACAATAGGGGCAAAATTTCCAAAATTGAACGTCAATTTGTTCTGAGCAGGAGAGGCATTTATAAAGGCATTCTAGGTCTTCAAAGCCCTCTCCACCCACGAAAATGTCGAGTCTTACTGCGCGAATAGTAATAGGGTGCGCGAGGTAGCCTCCGGGTATAAGAGGGTCAGGCTTAAAGCGTGCACGACCAACCGTTTTGTCAGGTCTTAATTTTACTTGGTGAGTTTCAGAAGGGGTTTCTAAAAAGAGAGGATTTTCGGCGGCATTTGTTGCACTCATTAACTTTTCATAAAGAGAATTTGGGTCGAAGTTTTTATCTTTCATGCCACCTCTTTTTCGTTTTTAACGCCTCTTGAAGGGCGCCCAGCGTTTTTCCAAGAGTTCAATAATCTGTTTTGAAGCTTTCTTGTGTTGGTTGAAAAGAGAGCCCCAGCTAGGCTTTATTTTTAGGACGGCTTCCCTTAATTTCAGGCTTTGATTGCCTAATTGTTCTATCGTTCGGAGCGTCCATTCAATAACCTCAGGATTAATATTTTCATAGTCTTCGAGAAGATTTTCAAGGCTCTTTATAAAACTTTTTGGGATAGGGTTCCCCTCTAAAAACTTTTTTTCTATAAGGTGTTTTCTTGAAACAGAAAGGAGGTAAATAACCAGCTCCGGTTTTTTAATGATTTTAAATGACTCTTCGTATAGCGAGTCAAAAAGCACAGACGGTTTTTGAGTATGGTCCAAGAGGCAAAATATTTTCTCCAAAAAGACCAATGTTTGTTCCTTTTGTTCCTCTTTGAAGGAGGGGTCTTTAAGTTTTTGAAGGCCTTCTTTCCAGAGGTCCCTGATCTCTAAAAAGTCATCGGAGTTTAGTTGAATCATGGGGCGCTTAAAGTTCTTCAAGTCTTCAATTGTTTTTGAGTAAAGGTCTTCCCATTTTTTTGTCATTTTCAGTGTCCTAAAGTGAGTGAAGTTTAGAATATTTATAGCTCATGAAGAATTGTATTGCACATTTAATCAATTTGAGGGCATAAGGAGACAGTTAAAAGAGAATAGGTGAGAAATTGAGCGAACGTTATTTATCAATAAATTCTATTTATAAAGCGACAGAGGGTGAGGGCATCAATATTGGAAGGCCTCAAGTCTTTGTAAGGTTCCAGGGTTGTTTTGTTGGGTGTGTTAATTGCGACTCAAAAGATACATGGGCCTTCAGTGACTCGGATCAAGATAAGTGGACCTTAACAAAAGCAATAGATGAAATATGGTCATTGAGTGGTGAAGGCTCTTTAACATGGATTTCAATTACGGGAGGTGATCCTCTTCATCCCAAGAATGTTCCTGGGGTTGAGGCCCTGACTAAAGAGTTAAAAAAGAAAGGGTTTTTGATCAATATAGAAGCTGCGGGAACCAGGGTTGTTCCTTCTCTTTTTGATTTGGTGGATTATATCAGCTTTGATTTTAAAACTCCTTCTACTAATGTAAGAACAGATGTGGCTTTGATTCAAAAAATGGAGCAACTTTATAAGGGAAAGTTTCAAATCAAGTCTGTTGTTGAGTCGAAAACTGATTTTGAATTTTGTCAGAAGAACTATCTTGATTTAAAACGTCAATTAGATCGTTTTGCCTTTCCATGGGTTTTGACACCTTCATATAATGTAAATGAATCTTTTCCTGAAAAAAGGTTTCAAGATGTCCTCTCTTGGAATGAGTCAAATGGTGCTCATTTTAGAGTTATAGGTCAGCAGCACAAATGGGTCTTTGGATCTTCTGCAAAAAATGTCTGACTGAGTAGCTTCTTTTTGTTTTTCATTCCCGTCTTTAAACGTTTTTCACTTGAGTTTATAATAATCTAGAATAATGTTTCTAAAAGCGAGGAGAGGTTTTAATGAATTTGGTAAAAACAATGAGTCTTATATTTTTCTTTGTTTTTAACTTCTTTGTTGGAGCTTCTTTAACTTATGGCCAAGGGTTGCCTATTGGTGACCAAATTTATGATATGAAGAGGTCAGATCTAAAAGGTTTTGAACTTTTAAGAAAAAGAGAATGGTTAAAAAAAGTCATTCAAGATGCCCAAAATGTAAAACAAGAAATTGCTAGCAAGGATGGGCGAGACCCAAAAGAAGGCAGAACACCGGCAGGGATTATAAATAAAAAATCACAACAGGAATGGGAAAAAGAAATTGATCTTTTGTTAAGGGATCAAGAAGAGTAAAGTCATTTCTTTTTTGAAGAGGTTACTTCTCAGATCTTTTCCAAAATGACACTTCCAACGCTATAGCCAGCACCAAAAGCACAAATGACACCCAGGTCACCTTTCTTAAGATCTTGATTGTATTTATGAAAGGCTATAATTGATCCAGCGGAGCTTGTATTAGCATACTCATCAAGAATGATGGGGGTTTCGTGTTCCTGCGGCTCTCTTTCAAGAACTTTTTTACTTATGAGAAGATTCATTGAGTCGTTAGCTTGATGAAGCCAAAACCTTTTGACTTGTTGATTATCAATTTTATTGGCCTTTAAATGCTCTAGGATATGCTTTGAAACCATTGGAACAACTTCTTTAAAAACTTTTCTTCCATGTTGATAGAAGAGTTTGTTTGGAAGGCCAAAGCCTTCTTCATCAGCATTATTTAAGAAACCAAAGTTATTTCTAATATTACTTGAATATTGTGTAAGTGCTTTTACATCAAGTATTTTGAAAGCATTGTCGAGGGTTTGATGGGCCTCTTTTTTTTGAACAATCATTGCTGTGCAAGCATCGCCAAAAATGAAGTGGCAATCTCTTGATTTAAAATTTAAGTGGGCCGTGCAGATTTCGGGGTTTACTATAAGACAATGGTCCACTGAGCCTGAGGCGATGGCACCATAGGCCATTTGAATAGCAAAAGTTGCAGATGAGCAAGCGACATTCATATCAAAAGCAAAAGCTTTGTGAATCCCTAAAGCTTGTTGAACTTCTATGGCCACAGCAGGATAAGCTCTTTGCAGGTTTGAGCAGGCGACAATAACCATGCCAATATTATCGGGAGTTATTTGGGCCCTGGTGATGGCCTCTTTGGCAGCATGAATAGACATTTCACATTGAAGAGAATGTTCTTCATCAGTCCGCTCTTTAAGGTAGGGCTTCATTCTTTTTGGATCAATAATTCCGGATTTATTCATACAATAGCGGCTTTTTATACCGGAAGCCTTTTCTATAAAAGCCTCAGAAGATTTTTCAAGCGCCTCTATGTCACCTCTTTTAATCGCCTCATCATTATCTTGGTTAAATTGATCAACATAACAATTAAAGGCCTCAACCAGCTCTCTATTGGAAAGGGTCTCAGGAGGTGTGAAAAGACCAGTACCTGAAATGACGAATTCGCTCATAGGTATTCCTTGGTTGGATGAATACTTTTCACCATCATAACCCTGAACACTTATTAAGGGGAGTTAAGAATGAAGGTTTGCTTCTGGTTTTTATTTTTATTTGAGAGGGCCCGTGGAATAAAAAGACCTTTTCCAGAAGCTTTTCCTTGGTACTCTGATTCTTGACAACCAGATCCTCGCTGAGATGATGTGTGGGACAGACGGGGATAAACCAGATCGACCTTTTTTTGAAGTGAGTCTTCAAGAAGAATAAGGTCCTTGTCGCTCTTAAGAAGGTTTTTTTTACTTAGCTCCATCTTTTCTTTATAACCTTTAGCAACACCTCTCATAAAAGAGTTTTTCATGGAAAGTCCTTTCAGGTGTGGTGTTAACTCCCTCTGTTTTTTCCAAAGTCTTTCTAATTCAGAGTCTAGGTATGAACCAATGTATTCTGCAATAAGAACATTACTTTTTTCCCCAATAACTTCTAAATAGAAACCATCTTTTCCATAATTAAAAACGGGTTTCACCATAAATAATAAAAGGATGTCATAGATAGCATGGTATTTTGCCGAGTTCTTTTTTCCATGGAGAACTCTTTTTACATAAGCAGTTTCATCATCTTCATAGGATCCGGAAGGTTTTGAGCGGAGTCTTTCTAAGTTATAATTTATCATTAGCTCATTTGCTTTTAAAGTTGCCGCTTCCGACTCGTGAGGGTTTGAGCTTCCGGCCAAAGATAGGAGCTTTTGAATTTTTGAAACAAGTTTTTCAGCTTTTAGGTCACCTTCTTTTTTGTCATTTTCTTTATCTAGGTCGATGGTGGCCTTACTAACAGCGTCTCCCCAACCAAAGTGTCTACAGGCATCCCGAAAGTCTGGACCGTGATCTATGTTTCCTTTTTCAAGGTATGTCCAGAAGTGGGCCATTTCATGGCGTAGAATATCTTTTATCAAGCTTTCCTTAGTTCCGAAAAGAAGCCTCTTTGAAAGGCCAATTTGGTAACCATGAGGCTCAAAGAAGCCCAATATATTTCCTCTTTCAAAAACAACGAGGTTGATAGGGTAGAGGTGCCTCATGTATTGAAATCTAGATTTATAAACCTTAAGGCCCATTTCTGAACTTAAAATTTCTTTTAAAAGAAGCTTGGCCCTTTTGAGAAAAAGGGCCGTTGTCCTCGAGTAAATGCGCATAATATGTCCGGAAAAAGGAAATGATCTAGGTCATTTATTTTGCTTTAAGGGCCGCTGACAAATATTCTCGGTTCATTCGAGCAATATTTTCAATCTTAATACCTTTTGGGCAAGAAGCTTCACACTCAGCTTCATTAGTGCAGTTTCCAAAGCCCAGTTCATCCATTTTTGTGACCATATCTTCAGAGCGTTTTTGAGCTTCTGGTTCACCTTGAGGTAGGAGTGCCAATTGTGAAATTTTAGCAGAAACAAAAAGCATCGCTGAGGCATTTTTACAGCTCGCTACACAAGCACCGCACCCAATACAGGCAGCTGCATCCATGGCCAATTCGGCATTTACTTTAGAAATAGGGATTGCGTTTCCATCCGGAGCATTTCCAGTATT
>DKQD01000155.1:0-4074 GCA_002474345.1 Bacteriovoracaceae bacterium UBA7317 | reverse complement strand
GCCTTAGCTCGCCAGGGCTCTATAACGATTGTGTCTCCATCTTTAAACTTTCTCATATGGAGTTGGCATGTCGTTGTATTAGATTCCGGTCCGTGTGCTTGACCGTTAATCATGAGGGAACACATACCACAAATACCTTCTCTACAGTCATGGTCAAAGGCTATGGGGTCTTTTCCCTCTGAAACAAGTTCCTCGTTCAGAACATCGAGCATTTCCAGAAAAGACATATCTGGGGAGACTCCGTTGAGTTTATAATCAACCATTTCTCCCTTACTACCATTATTAGGTTGACGCCAGATCTTTAGATTGAGCGTCATTAAATTAGATTGATCTCCCATGCGATCTCTCCCTTTAAGTTCTTCTTTTTACAACTTATTCTTTACACAAGTTAAATTAATTTTAATGTTTAACTATTTGTAACTACGTTGAGTTAGTTTAACATTTTCAAAAGCGAGTTCTTCTTTGTGAAGTTCAGGCTTTTTATCTTTTCCTTTATGTTCCCAAGCAGAGACATTGCAATAATTTTCATCGTCTCTGAGGGCTTCATTCTCTTCAGTTTGAGACTCTTCTCTAAAATGCCCCCCACAGGATTCATTTCTTTCAAAGGCATCTCTTGCCATAAGTTCTCCGAGTTCTAGAAAGTCAGCGACTCTGCCCGCCTTTTCTAACTCTGTATTAATTTGACCAAGGTCTCCAGGAATTTTGACATCATTCCAAAATTCTTCTCTGATTTTTGGAATTTCACTCATGGCTTGTGTCAGGCTTTCTTTACTTCGGCTCATTCCGACATTGTCCCACATCACTTTTCCAAGCTTTTTGTGAAAATAGTCAACTGTCTTATTACCGTTTACGGACTTTATCTTAGTGAAAGTGTTCTTAGAGTCTTGCAATGAGCTTTTGAAAGCATCGTGATCCGTTTGGACTTTATCAAGTTTTGTGCCAGCTAGATACTGTCCAAGAGTGTAAGGAATAATAAAATATCCATCGGCCAAACCTTGCATAAGTGCCGAAGCTCCGAGTCTGTTGGCGCCATGGTCTGAGAAATTGGCCTCACCTAAAACAAAGAGTCCAGGAATAGTGCTCATAAGGTTGTAGTCAACCCAAAGTCCACCCATTGTATAGTGAACTGCGGGGAAAATTCTCATGGGAACTTTATAAGGGTTGTCATCAGTAATTCTTTCGTACATTTCGAAAAGGTTACCGTATTTGGCCCTAATAGTATTTTCTCCATCTCTCTTTATGGCATCACCAAAATCAAGGTAGACACTTAACCCAGTATCACCTACGCCTTTTCCATCGTCGCACTGGAATTTAGCATTACGACTAGCAACGTCTCGTGGGACAAGGTTTCCAAAAGAAGGATAAATTCTTTCCAGATAGTAATCTCTATCTGCTTCGGGAATCTCGCTAGGAGGTCTTTTATCACCTTTATTTTTTGGTACCCAAACTCTACCATCGTTTCTCAAGGACTCACTCATAAGAGTTAGCTTTGATTGATGGTCCCCGGAAACCGGAATACATGTTGGGTGAATTTGAGTAAAACAAGGGTTAGCAAAGAAGGCACCTTTCTTGTGGGCCCTCCAAGCTGCTGAACAGTTGGAAGCCATAGCATTTGTGGAAAGGTAATAGGCATTTCCATATCCACCAGTACAAAGAAGGACAGCGTCCGCATTAAAGGTCTCAAACTCGCCTGTTACGATATTCCTTGTTGTAATACCGCGAGCTTTCCCATCAACGAGAACGAGGTCAACCATTTCTCTTCTTGTATAGAGCTTGATTTTCCCTTTATTTACTTCTTTCATCATGGAAGAATAAGCACCTAGGAGGAGCTGTTGACCAGTTTGACCTCTGGCATAGAATGTTCTTGAGACTTGAGCTCCACCAAAAGAGCGGTTTGATAGGTACCCACCGTAATCTCTGGCAAAAGGGACTCCTTGGGATACACATTGGTCTATAATGTTATTTGAAACTTGGGCCAGGCGGTAAACATTGGCTTCTCTGGCCCTATAGTCTCCACCCTTAACCGTATCGTAAAATAGCCTCCAGACAGAATCTCCGTCGTTGGGATAGTTTTTCGCTGCATTTATTCCACCTTGAGCAGCGATAGAGTGCGCCCTTCTAGGTGAATCTTGAATGCAGAAGGAATGAACATTATAGCCAAGCTCAGCCAAGGTAGCAGCAGCGCTTCCGCCTGCTAAGCCAGTTCCTACAACAATAACGCTGAACTTTCTTTTATTAGCAGGGTTGATTAGTTTACTGTCAAACCTATGCTTGTCCCATTTCTCTTGAATAGGACCCGTAGGAATTTTCGAATCAAGTTTTTTAGATTGTTCACTCATTTTTTAAATTCCCCCTTTATAGAAGCAAAAAATAGGAAGAGATGAAAAGCCTACTGCCATAAAGAAGGCGAAGGCTTTTGAAATTGCTACGATTAAATTGTTATACTTAGGGTGATTAAAGCCCAGGGACTGGAAAGCAGACCAAAATCCATGCCTCAGGTGAATACCAAGTGAAATCATGGCCGCAACATAGGCGAAAACAGCTCCTGGCTGGCTGAAATATTCCATAACGAGTTTGTAAAGGTCTCTCATCTTTACACCGTCATAAGAAGTTTCGTAATAGGTTCCGAATTTTAATCCGAGTATGTGAAAAACAATGAAAACTAAGATAATGAGGCCTGTATACGGCATTGTAGACGATGAAAAATTGGAGCCTCTTCCTGTCGGTTGTTTCATATAATATTTTTCTGGTCTAGCGTTATTGTTTTCGATGGTAAGCTTCACTCCAACCCCGACATGGACTAAAAAGATGGCCAGAAGTCCAGCTTCAGCGAGGTAAATTAAAGGGTTTGATGTTAAAGTGTGAGCGTAAATATTAAACGCTCTAGGGCTGACGAATATCAGTAGGTTTCCCAGGAAGTGCATGACTATAAAGCCACATAGAAGAAGGCCTGCTACTCCCATTGTCTGTTTTTTAACAATCGAGGAATTAATGTATTTCACTGCTTTTGCGAACATAACTGCCTAGCTCCTTTTTCTCTTAACATTTAGGTTTCTTTTCGAATCGTTTTCTAATTTTTTTACATACCACAAATCTAGAACAACTTGAGTTTTTTGATCAAGTAAGAGAGCTTTAGTTGTGCTTTATTAGAAGTCTTGCTAATTAGACAACTAACACGGTCGTTTAGATTTAAGCTCTTATGAATATCTAGATTAAATTTAATACCCAGCAACACCCAATCCTATTATAACAAATATTAAAATTTAATACTAATTCAAATATCATTACTTTAGCGTTACGTTTTAATCAACAAAATCTATAGCTATGACATCTTCTAGACAAGGTTTTATTATTTTTTCTAAAACCTCGACGTGGTCAGGATGGTCTCTATAAATTTTGAGCGATGTTTCATCATCCAGTGTAACTGAAAGCCCAATTCCGTAACCCTGGTTTCTTTGACTAAAGTTCCTCCCAACTTTTAATCTTTTAATAACATCCATTTTTGATGGCAGTTCTTTTAAAGATGAGACAATTTTGTGATAGTCATCTTCTGAAACGTCGTTTTTAAGTTTTAAAAAAACGAGGTGTTCTACCATGGATTTACCTCCAATCGATGGTGTGAAGCCAAACTATCATTGAGTTGTATTGAATGGGAAGTCTGTTTTAGCAATGTATAGGATTTTATAATGATTGAAAATTGCGAGGAGCCCCAAGAGTTCTTTTTAAAAATTGAAGGTCACGATCATCTATTAGGACGAATTTTAATTCACGCTTCTCATGAGTTTGAGATTGGTGAAGTATTTAATGCGGAAATAGATATTGTTCAAAAGGAGTCAAAAAAAATTTGGCTCCATGTGGGCTATCTTTTTAAGCTGAATTCTCAAGAAGAAGCGATTGAGCTGAGCGTTCAAAAAATAGCTCATTTTTTAAAAAATGGTGATCATTAAAAAAAAAAGACTTTATGGCTCAAGGTTTCATAGACGGTTTTAGTGGTAAGCATTATTATCGATGTAAACCATGAAGTCTTTATGAAAAAAGTTTGGTACATATTTAGCGAAGACCATCATCTTGGCC
>DKQD01000193.1 GCA_002474345.1 Bacteriovoracaceae bacterium UBA7317 | reverse complement strand
GTAAAAATTTGATTAGGATAAAGAATGGCATAGGCCAGAAGAAGAAAACTCGTCACTCCGGCCAAACCCATAAGAGGCGACATATAAGCAGTTGGACCTACGAGAAAAGATAATGCCGCCATTAAGCCTAAATAGAGGAGACCTCCTCCAATAACGACAACTATCAAGAATTTTGCATAAAGCTTCTTTCCCCAAATGGACTCTAACTCACTTCCTACAAACCAGAATAAAAGGCATTCAAAAAGGACTTCAAAAACCCCTTGGGCCAGGAAAGGATAGGTTATAAGTTCATAAATATGCCCAGAGAAAAAGTTGGCAGGAACGAGAGGAACATAATTCAGTACAAAAGCGGCGCCAGTTTTTGCCAAAATACTTTGAAGAAAAAAAGATGAAGCAGTAATGATAATCAGAATTTTATTCAAAGGTGTTAATTTAGGAACGTGAATCCCATATCCTTGCTGCATTGAGTCCTCCATTCTTTGATAGGTTTATTCCCTCTAGGTCTCACCTACTGGCTGCGAAATTTCAATAAGAACTCCTCCTGTCGACTTCGGATGTATAAAATTTACCCGACAGGAATGGGCCCCACTTTGAGGTTCTTCGTAAAGTAGCTTAAAACCCTTTTCTTTTAGCTCCTTACATTTTGCCTCAATATCGGGGACTTTAAAACTGAGGTGGTGTATTCCAGGTCCCTTTTTGCTTAAGAACTTCTCGATAGGCCCCCCCTCGCCATGAACACCAAGAAGCTCCAATTGAGCATTTTCGTCAATGGAAGCAAAAGCTGTAACAACCCCTTGCGATTCGACAACCTCCCTTTCATCTTTGAATTGAATTCCAAGAGATTCATAGGTTTTAACGGCCTTCTCTAAATCATCTACTGCTATGGCCACATGGTCCAAAACACAATCTTTTCTAAAGCTTTCTGGAATTTTCACCATAATTCCCTCCTTTCAATTGAATGAATTTAAGGGAGTTCTGTAATTTTGAAAAGGTATAGATTAGGAGAAATGGAGAAAATTTGAAGAAGAAACTCACTCCCCTCACTGGAGGTTAATTTAAGCCCTTTAAAATCTTTATTTTGCTTTACTTCCTTTAGTAAGTTTTTCGAAGAAAAAGACTTAAAACAGGAAGAAACTCGGTCCAAAGATAGGCCTTTATCTGAGGACTTTAAAGGAAAATAATCTATGGTCTTTTCATTGAAGTCTTGAAGAATCCCTTCTTCATTTAGGTATAAGAAAGCTTCTTTCCCACTAGACTCAATGGAATTAAGTACCTTACATTGCTCTTTTAAAAGCTGATTTTCTGTACTCAAGGATTCATAAAAAGCGTTTGAACTTTTATAATAGGCTTTTTCTTTTTCCAAATTATCAGAGAGGCTTCTTGCTAAGTCACCCAATTCTTCATTTTGCTCTTTTAAATAAAAATTTTCTTTCTCTTTCTTTTTTAATGAATTTTTTAAAACATCCAATTCATCTTTATTAATATCTGATATATTCTCTTCTTTTTGATTCTCCGAGGATATAGAATCAAACTGAAGGTAAAATCCCTTTAAATCGTCTAAACTTTTTAAAAAATAGGCTTTAATTATGAGTCCAACTGATTTAAGTTCATAAACACTCGTGCCTTCCTTTTCAGCACAGTCTTCTAACAAAATACGGCAGTGATCTTTTATTTCATTATTGAGAAAACCAAAGATATTTCTTGAAAAGTAACCAGAATTTAAGGAGAAATATTTTTCTACGCCTCCAATAACATAAAGAATATCGAAATTTTCCTCCAAAAAAACTCCATTTTTTAGAGTTCCTTGAAGTAACAAATCTATATAACGATTTGTCAAAGAAAGCCTATCCCTTCTTTTTAAATCAAATGGATCAGTAATGTTTCTCGAATACAGTTTTTCACTTTTATTATAAATATCTTCTTCTTTATCTTCTTTATCTTTTTTCCCTAACTCTAGTTTTTCAAATATTGAAACCCCAAATTGGAATTGCCTCCACCTTTTAATATCTATAGTGACGCCTAATTCATTTTCACCGCAAAATAAAATTCCATTTTCTTTTAAACTTTCGTAAAAATTAGTCACGGTTTCATTTTGTTGTTTTTTATTGAAGTAAATCATGACATTTCGGCAAACAATAATATCCAAATTAAAAAAAGGGGCGTGGTTTATAAGGTCATGGCTCACAAAACTAATATCTTTTTTAATACTATCAATGACTTGAAATTGGTCACCTTCTCTCTTTAGAAACCTTCTTTGTCTCTCTTTAGAAATATTTTCACTAAATTTTTTGTGAAAATACCCGGTAGAAGCAATAGAGAGGCTTTTTTCATTTAAATCTGTTGCAAAAATTTTTATTTCTTTTGAAGATATCCCTAGTTCTTCTAGAGACTCTTTTAAAATAATAGAAACTGAATAAGCTTCTTCTCCAGTTGAACAGCCTGCGACCCAAACCCTGAGTTCATCCCCCCCCCTATGAGTCTTAAGATAATCAAGAACTCTCTCTTTAAATACAGAAAAAGAATTTGGATCCCTAAAAAAAGTCGTTGAAACAATTAAGAGAGCTTCAATAAAATCTTTCATTGAATTTTTATTTTCTTGAAAATAGGTCTGTAATTCTGAAAAGCTTGATAGTTTTTTCTCTTCAAAAAATTGAGAAATTCTAGTTTCTAGATAATGTTTACCATATTTTAATAAATCAAGACCTGCTTCTTTTCTAATCAAATCTAAAATTTTATCTAGTTCAATATTTTTCATGCAATTTATCTTTTTTTAATCTAAAATTTCTTGATAATAGGAGATTTTTTAATGTCAAATGCAAAATTCCCCTACTTTATCTATTTTAGTAAAGATTTAGAACCAATAAAAGAACAGGAAGTCTTTTTCTCAAAAAAGGGCTATATTTATGCCGCTTTTTATCAAGTAGAAGACCTGAGAAATTTTTTGCATAAACCTCAGAAAAAAGTTTTGGCCTGCCTTATAAACTTTAATGCTGACAAAAATGATTTAAAAGAGTGTGCTTCTCTCATAAAATCCTATGAGACACTCCATCGACCTGACCTTTTTGCTCTTTTAAGTGAAGAAACAATATTAGAAAAAAAGCAAGCCTTTGAATGGGGAATCTCAGAATATTTTTCACCATCCAGAGAAATTGAAAAGACTAATCAGCAAATAGACTTACTCTTAAAAAAGAAATTAATTGAATGGGATGATCATAAAAGAAACATCAATTACTCCGTTACAATTATTGATGACTCCGTAAATGTCCTTAATTCCTTAAAGACTTCCCTTAATACGCTTGGTTTTAAAAAAGTAAATATATTCAAATCTGGAGAGGAGGTTCTTAGAGATTTTATTGAAAGTGACATCTACCTTGTTGATATTGTCATGAGTAAAATTTCAGGGCTAGAAACGATGGAGGAAATTAGGAAAAGAAAGCCTGACGCTCTCATTTTTGCAATGAGCTCAGTTCAAAACCCTGATATCGCCCTTGAGGCCTTAAAAAGAGATGCGGATGACTTCTTTCCTAAACCTCTTTCCCCTTCAGAACTCTCTTTAAAAATCTTCCAAGTTATAGAAAAGAGAGGTTTAAAATAAAAGTTTAAAACTTAAAATAAAATGTAACCCCGCCTTCATCATTATTTTTTGCCCATAAACGACCGCCATGTTTTTCAAAAATAAGTTTTGCCAACGGTAAACCTATTCCCAAACCGGCCCTTTCGTGTCCAGAGCGCTTACCATAAAAAAGATCAAAAATATTTACCTCATGAGGGAGGTTAGGACCATTGTTATAAAGATAAAAGAAGTGTTCTCCTTTAATATCCTCTTCACCAAAGGTAATCGTTGCATTTGGAACATCTTTGGTAAATTTCCATGCATTTTCAATTAAAAGAGAGAGGGCCTTTTTTATTGAGTCATCATCTCCGATAAGATCAGACTCATTACTTTTTTTAAAGTTATTTAAAATAATATTAAACTCTACCGTTCTATTTTGATTTCTTTCTTTAACCTTTTGAAAACAACTTTTAACCAACAAAGGTAAATTTACAGATTTTTTTTTAAGTTCCATATGATAAAAGAAGTAATACTCTTCAACTGCTAAAAGCATTTCATTCATCATTTCGATTTGAAAAAGTATAGATCCTTCAACATTATTATCTTTTTCGAGATTTAATTTTAAATCCCGAAGCTCGCCTTTGAAATCATGAATGAAACTTTCAATAATACTTTTTTCATTTGATTCCAAGTGAGGACTCCCTTTAAACAAGTTTCACATAAGCTTCAAAGATTCTGGACAAAATAAGGTTAAAGTCCCTTGGTTTACTAAAGATAAAATCTGCCTTACTTTCTTTACATAATTTTTCTATCTCAGGTGAAATATAATTACTTATAATAAAAACTAATGCTTTTCGATTGGATTCCTTAATCTCTTCGATTAACTGGGTTCCCAAATTTTTACCAAAACGGTAATCAATCATCACTAAATCAAATGATTTTTTATTTTTTTTCCAATCTTCCAAGGTCGTAAAAAAAGACCAGTTCTTATCAATTTCTCTTTGAGAAAGAAAGTTTTGAAAAGACTCTACAAGGTTTTCAGAGTCATCTAAAAAACCAATATTTAAATTTGAAAAAGAAGATGATTTAAAATCACCATGATAGCTAATAAAATGATCTTTTAAAACGCCTATACTTTTTGAATCGTTCGGATCCAAGACTTCTTTGGCCCCCCATACAAAAGCACTTTTCCTCTCACTAGATGACTTTGAGTCAAAGAGCATAAAAATAAAAGAGGATTCAAAAAGAAGCTTATTTTCTTTTAAGTGTTCTATAAATTGTCCACACTGTTTTTCACCCCAATTAAAATGAAGGATAAAACCCAAAATTTCTGAGGCATCATCAGAGGTATACTTTTTAGCATCACTTAAATTTGAAATAGGAATAAGATGTATGGACTCTTTTTCAAATTCTTGTTTATAAAAATCAAAAATTTGGTCTTTACCACCTTCCAAAGAGCAATAAAGAATTTTTCTCCTTTGATTTTTTGAAAAAAAGGAATGATTTTTCATCTATGTGTAGTCGCTTCGTTAAAAAAGTTTTAATTGATTATTTTCTTTAATAGACTTTTTTAAGCCTTTGACTACATTTATA
This sequence comes from Bacteriovoracaceae bacterium UBA7317, assembly GCA_002474345.1. Classification (GTDB taxonomy): domain Bacteria; phylum Bdellovibrionota; class Bacteriovoracia; order Bacteriovoracales; family Bacteriovoracaceae; genus UBA7317. The sequence continues at coordinate 26,824 of DKQD01000193.1, read as the reverse complement.
TGATATTTTTTTTTCATTGCCAAAATTTTTTCGTTATCCCATTTCAAACTCCCTTGCAAGAGAAGATCTGACCACATAAGTGATGGTATAACATCTTGAATAATTCCGGTTTCTCTGTACCAATCAGAAAAAGAAAGTACATTATTTCTTAAAAATCTTTTTTTTACTTTGAAAGAGTTTATCAAACTACTTAAGTCATCATCAGTATAAGCCGTGTATCCCTTACCTCTCAGAAAGATTAGCCTAACATCACTCTCTTCAAAAGGGTCCTGTCCTAATGAAAAACCCATTTCTTCATTTTCATATATTTTGTCTTCAACTATTTTCAAGTCAGCAGGAAACAACTTTTTTTTCACCTTTATACTCTTAAAAGGGTCAAAAATCATAATCTGATAGCCATCCCAAAGAGAAGCCAGAAAGGATCCCAAATAAGGAAGAACATCAGACACTTGTATGGAAACTCTATCTCCAGGAGACATGCCATATTCTCTAAAAATCTTAACCCACTTTCTCACTTCAACCCACAAAGATGAAGAAGGTATTATTTCTCCATAACGTGTAACGGTTAAAGGTCCTTTTCCTTCTTTTAAAGCCTCGTGAATAAGTGATTTCCAGTCCACACAACCTCCTATTTCTTTAGGACAAGAAGATACTCTGTCAAAGAATCCTCGGACTTCAGCATTCTTAGCTTAACTTTCGTCGGTGAGAGTTTATAAGTAAAAACATAATCAAGTGCTACTTCCAAATTCGTTTCTGTTTCAAAGCGGTTATAGACCAAGAAATTATTTGTACATGGGGCTACATCAACATAAAAATTCTTTCCAATCACGTAATCTTTGGAAAGGCCAGCAAGGTCAGCTTCGTATTTGTTGTAACGAGTACAAATATGATTTTCTTTTTCACTTCCTACAATTCCGAAATTCAATTGATCTAACTCTGCATCCGTTTTTGAATCCAAATCCTCTATTGAAATACTCTCAAAATCCAAGATTTCCTCCCTTAAAAATTGAACTTCTAACTTTATAATAAACTGTGTTAGAATGCTTTTGTATATGGAAAAAAGTACTGAAGAATTACTACAATTTCTTTATCTTAGCCCTATAGGACTATGTGAAGCGAATTTTGAAGGAGAGATTAACCTCTGCAATGCTATTGCTTGCAATTACCTGTTATCTATCTCTAACTCATCTGAAATTCATAATATTTTTAACCTCCTCAATATGGGAAAAAGAGCTCTTGGAAATGACCTTAAAAAAAATATCAACAATTTTAGAGATGAACAAGGCTTTATAATTAAGGACAAAAGAGTTGATTTCTACCCAAAAGATGAAAAGAAAACTCTCATACTTTCGATCATGATTAGGAAAATATCGAATGATCACTTCATGTGGGTCTTTCAAGATATAACGGAAGTTACAAGAATTTTAAAAGAAAAGGAAATTCTTATTGAAAGGGAGTCCTTTCAAAATGGTCAAGTCAAGTTGATGGAATCTGTCATCCATAATATAGGAAATACAATAACAAACTTGACTCTAGGGATTAAGATCATTGAAGATAACCAAACCCTAGAGTCTTTTAACCACGTTTCAAAGTTGTTAGATCTTTTTAAAAGCAAAGAGAAAGAACTTAAAGCAGCGTTTAAAGAAAAAAGTGAGGATATAATTTCTTTTTTGGATACTTTCAAATCCTCACTCAAAGAGGAACACAAACAAAAGACTCAGAGATTGTCTTCTCTTAAAATGAAAATCGATCAAACTGAACAAATCATACAAATGTACCGCAGCAGAATAAAACAGGACCCCATTCATTCCCTAGAGGAAAAATCAAATGTTCACGACATTTTACAAAATGCTCTAAACTTAACTGAGAATCAAAGAAAAACGTTAAAAATTGATATAGAACTTGCTCTTTCCAAAGAAATATTTACTTTAAAAAAATATTCGACCGACCTCTTTCAAGTTTTTTTAAATATTTTAAGTAATGCTTATGATTCGATTGAGAAAAGAAAAGAAAATGATGAGTCTTATAAAAAAAGTCTAATTAAAGTTAGTAGTGGATGGACTTCAGATAAAACCTCTTTCTTTATTAATATTGAAGATAATGGCGTAGGCTTCTCAAAAGAAGAGGAAGCTCTTCTTTTTTCAAGAGGAATATCTTTTAAGAATAATCATGAAGGGCTCGGACTATTTTATGTAAAAGAAGTAATCGACTTGATTCATGGTCAAATCTCATTAACGAGTCCTGGTCTTAATCTAGGTGCTAATTTTAAGATTTCCTTTCCTAAAAAAGGCAAGTAGAGAAATTAATATGGAATTACAAGAAAATAATAAAATTCTCATAGTTGATGATGAAAAAGATATCGCAGACTCCTTGAAAACTATTTTAGAAGGCCAGTCAAAGATAAAAAAATCCCTTAGTGAAAAAGCAAAAAGTTTGTTTGATGATATTTCAAATAACGAAAAATCTGTCACTTCAAACATGGTTCCTTTTAGTGTCTACTCAGGTGAAGAAGCCATAAAACAAGTTAAAAAATTAAAAGAAAATGATGATTCTTTTGCTCTTCTTATTATAGATATTAAGATGCCTGAGATGAATGGAGTTGAAGCTACAAAAATTATAAGGTCCATCGATCCAAAAATTGAAGTAATTTTTATTACGGCCTACAACGAATTCACTGTTTTTGAAATCAATGAAATCATTGGAAGCAATATAAGCTATATTACAAAGCCCTTTAAGGGCGAAGAAGTTGTTTCAATTGCTAATAAGTCAATATCAGAATGGAATTCTAAAAATCAAATGATCAAAATGGCTGATGATATTTCCAAATATCAAGCGACTATGATTCATAATTTACGTAATCATCAAACCTGGTCAAAAGAATCAATAGAAAATTTTAAAGAGAGTATTATATTACTTTTCAAAAGGTATTTTAAATTAAAAAGCTTAGCTGTTTGTGAAAAAAACGATAATAATGAATATAAAATTATCAATAAATTTAACATTCAAAAAGAAAAAATATTAATCCAAAAGCTCGAGAATTTAGTTGACTTAAGTGACAATGATTCACCTCTAAAATTGGAAAATGATCAAAACCTAGTTTTTCTTCAAATGGAGAGGTTATATTTTATTTTTGAACCAGAAAATAAAATTTTAAGTTCAAGTGAATACTTTTTTCTTGAACTTATTTCAAAATTATCAAAAACACTTCTTAATGAGCTTTACCTAGAAAATAAAATAAGGGTTGGCAGTAGACTTTCAAAACTAGGTGAAAATATAGGGGCCATTACTCATGACCTAAAACTAACTCTCAATAACCTCATGAATGCAACGACGAAGGCCCAACAATCAATAGCTAACCAAAAAGAAGTCCTCAATAACCTCTCCTATATTTATAGTACCTGCCAGGACTTTGAATCTTTTCTTTGGCATATACAAGAAACCATTAAATCACCGACCCCAAAAAAAGAAAAAATTCATATCTCCTCAATGATTGAAGACCTCCAAGAGTCTGTATCTTATTTGATATTATCTCATCCTAACCTCTCCTTTATTTTTCCTGATATAAGTAAAACAGGGTTTTTATACGGAGAAGCGAAAAGTTTAAAAAGGGTCTTTTTAAATATTATTCAAAATTCCATTAACTCTTTTCAAGAGAAAAAAGATAACAAATCAGTTAGACAACAAATTGATTTTTCCTATGAATTAAAACAAGAAGAAGTTATTTTTATTATTAGAGATAACGGTCCTGGAATTAAAGAAGAACTTAAGGATAAGTTGTTTAAGCCTCTTTCATCCTTTGAATCGCCTTTTGATATAGGCCTTGGTTCATCAATCGCACATAATATTGTTTCAAACCACAATGGTAATATCTCTTTCCAATCAAAGCCTGGTGAAACGATTGTTAAAGTCGCTCTTCCTATCACCTAGAATTTGCATGGAAAATTATTTTAACTGATTTAAGTTTTTTGGCGGATCAAGGGCCTGGTTGCATCTATTTGGGTCAAGTGGGTCAAAGGCTGGAATTGCATAGGGTTGAGGAGGAACGCAAACTCCATCTCTACATTCTGCAAAGGTCGGAACATTGTAACAGCGGAGACCACATTCCTGCTTACCCGTTACACTAATACCTGTTTTTACGACAAGGCATTTTCTTAAGTCGACCTTTTGACACCATTCTTGAGCGACACAAGCCTGGCCGGGACTCTTAGAGCATAAAACCTTATACTTATCAGTAAAGTTATTAACATGAGGTGCACATACCTTTGTAGATCCACTACAGCATAGTGATGAACATTGAAAGTCCGATCCACATTGTTCCCCTACAGGGAGATTGCCTTGATCACTTACATTTTCTTTACACTGAGTCACAATTCTTTTCGACCAGCATCTTTGATTAAAGCAACACTCATCACTTTTACAATCTTTGCTATTTTGGCAAGTTTTTAAAGCCTCATAGAGTACTTCTCGCCCAGCGTAATCCACTAAACTAGGTCTTATAATTTGAAGCTTTAAAGATTTATTTGGCGTTTTGAGGATTTTTGTTTGCGCACCAGTTTGAGGATCAATTGAAATAAGTTCTATTGTTGCAGTTATATTACAAGAAGATAATCCTTCATTAGCATAAGAATCATGATTACTAACTCTTAAATTGCAACCATCCATGTATTCTGTTTCACCACTTGCAATCATTGTTTCCACTTTTCTATCTGAACTTACATCGCTTCCATTTAACTTTATGTATTGTACATCTTTACTAAGCTCCATTTTTCCAAACCTTGGATAGAGGAAAGACCTAAAACCATTAGCAGGTAACTTTGTCGTTATGTAGTCTTGAAAAATTCCCTTTGGTTTGTCGCCTTGATTAATAATAGGTGAAAAAATAGCTTCTCCAGTAATTTCCCAATTTGTTTCATTGTAAGTCCTAAATGGACCTTTATAAATCATCTCTTTACCTGTCGTTAAATCAATGGTCCCCCCAATTGAAAGGGACGTATTACTTCCATCATTGGTAAAGGGTAAGGCATTTTTAAGATCCGCTATTTTATTGCTATCTGGTAGACACCTCAAGCTATCAGAAGTGACATCGTAGCCATACCCCTGACCACTTTGATCAATTTGAGTCACTGTAGGTGTTGTTGTATACAATCCATTCTCATCATAGAGATGGGAGTCCGAAATTTTAGCATAAGCGTAGAGGCATGTATCTGAAGAAGCATCACACTTACCTGTATCTCCAGACACATCTTCAAACGTAGGATCATGCTCTAAAAAGAGACCTCTGCAATAAAGGTTTGTATTTTTAGCATTAGAGGGTACGACATTATCACTTATAACTTCTACACCATCACTATCTCCATCGTAATTTGTATAGTCAAAAAGATCATACATTAAGCGAAGGCGATTAAATGGTTGAGAAGACATATCTAAAATAAGAACTTCAATATCTGTCTGTGGCGTTATCCCAGGTGCCCTTCCTACAGTTGCTGGAACATCAATAGGTTCATACTCACGACCAAAATTAAACCTGACTCTAATAAGCCTTTCTGACAAACCAGATACATTAATTCCTGAGATATAAAGAAGCCCTGCCATATTCTTCGGTACAGTTATTTTTGTTTTATAGGTTCCATCGAAAGGGTCAACAAAATGTCTTAAATCGGCCCTTCCATAAATAAAGCCATCAGCAATATTACTTCCAGTTTCAATATTACCGTCAAGGGGACCCGCTAAAGGGTCATTTTGATAAGGATTGGAGCCATTCAAAGTCTCCGACTCATTCTCAGTAAATTCATTTTGGTTTTTTTGAAGGGACCTCTTAGAGCGTAAGGCCTCTTGATCCATACAAGAAGAAAAAAGAAGTAGAATAATTCCGAATAAAGGAACTATAAATCTTTTATGATTAAGGGAAATAAAATTTGTTTTTGTTTCCATAGCCTCTGTTTTTGGATCGTCTCCTTTTGGTGAATAGTTTAGCACTATTTAGTGATTGACCGCCTTTCTTGAAGTCTATTTTACAAGGAAACACTTCTATTTTTATCGCCTTAAAAGGCTTTGAAAAAAGACCCCTTCTCATCGACCATAAGCCTTTACCGCCCAAAATAATCGACATAATGGCTTTTTTTCATTTATGAAAGCTAAAATCTCCAATTTATGCTAAAAATGAGGGGAGTGAAGGAAAACATGGCAAATATTGAATATCAGAATTTAATCTTTTTTGATGGAGTTTGTGAGCTATGCAATAGCTCTGTAGACTTTCTCTTAAAAAGAGATAGAAAAAATCTTTTTCTTTTTGCTTCACTACAGTCTGAGGAAGCAAAAGAAATTCTTCTCAAAAATAATTACCCCATCGAGGATATTGAAGGTCTTTCAAATATTGTTTATCTGAGAAAAGGAAGAGTTGAGATTAAGTCAAAAGCAGTTCTTTTTATCCTATGGGACTTGGCCGGTTGGTATCGAATTCTTTCTTGTGGCTTTATCATCCCAACTTTTTTCAGAGATTGGGCCTATGATATCATTGCCAAAAATAGATACAGGTGGTTTGGGAAAAAAGAAACTTGTAGAATTCCAACCCCCAACGAGAAAGAAAAGTTTTTAAAATTTCGACCCCAAAAAAATTAGAACAATCTCTAAAAGGATTCAAATGTCCCTTGCTTCCTATTTTTCCTAACAGAAGGGACGCTAAAAACTCTATTGTGAAAAGAAATATAGACTCCAGGAGCTATTATTTTTGCCGCTAATAAAGCTTCAGTCACATTTTGTGAAGCATCTGAATCCAAAAAACCAAGTGGTTTCATGGCCCCTGTGAAAATAACGGGTGTATCAATATTTTTTATTTGTTCCTGAAGATAGTGAGCACTCTCGGCCATAGAATCAGTGCCGTGGAGGATAACAATAGGGTGTTTTGATTTCAGGTGATTTTTCACATTATGAACTAAAAAAGCTCTATCTTCATCCGTCATATTTAAAGAGTCTTTGCATAAAAGAGGGAAAATATTTAGACGGGTGTAGGGAAGCCTGAGTCTTGAAAGAAGCATTTGTTTGATAATGGACTCTCTATTTTCAAGTATTCCATCATGCTCGTCATAAGTTTTTTCAATAGTGCCACCGGTTGTAAAAATAGTAACATCCTGAATTTCATTCTTCACGATAAAGACTCTCCGCGCAAAAAACCTTCTCAAATAAAAAAATAACGAAAATTAGGCTTAAAGTCCACGCCTCCCCCTTGACTTGGTGAAAATTTCAACCATCTTATTTATTGTAAAAAATTTTGATCTCAACATGGCCCAGCACCAAAAATCGGCCATTTTGACAAACTTCCCAAGGAGACCCATAAATGAGCGATAGAAAAGGCACAATTAAAGTTGAAACAGGAGATATTCTTCCGATTATTAAAAAATGGCTTTACTCAGAGCATGATATTTTCGTCAGAGAGCTTGTCGCAAACTCAACTGATGCCATTACAAAAAGAGGAACCCTTGCAAGAACAAAAAACCAAGAGATCCCTGCAGGTACTATTAAATTAAACGTCAATAATGAAAAAAAATACATCACAATAACAGATAACGGTCTCGGTATGACTGAAGCTGAAGTTGAAAAGTACATTGCTCAACTAGCTTTTTCTGGAGCCAAAGAGTTTGTCCAAAAATTAGAAAAAGATGGAGAAACAAAAGACGATATTATCGGTAAATTCGGTTTAGGTTTCTATTCAGCTTTTATGGTTTCAGACTCTGTCGTTGTTGAGTCTTTATCGATGGAAGAAGGCGCCAAAGCCGTCAAATGGACTTGCGCGGGAGATTCAGAGTATACATTTTCAGAGTCTGACTTAACTGAAGTTGGAACAAGAATTACCCTGAACGTAAATAAAGACGGTGAAGAATTTTTAAGTCAGTGGAAACTAAAGTCGACTCTTAAAAAGCATTGTGATTTTATGCCTTACCAAATCAGCGTTTTTGATGAAAACGAAAAGCCTGTCACTAAAAAAGATGACGACGGCAAAGAAGTCATTGAACAACCAAAAGCTGAAGTTATTAATGAAACAAACCCTCTTTGGAAGCAAGATCCAAAAGAAATCACGGAAGACCAATACAAAGAGTTTTATAGAAAGCTTTATCCAATGGACTCAGATCCACTTTTTTGGATCCATCTAAAGATTGACCACCCATTTACACTTGAGGGAATTCTTTATTTTCCAAAAATAAACCCAAATAGAAATTTTAATGAGTCTCATATTAAGCTGTACTCAAAGCAGGTTTTTGTTTCTGATAACGTAAAAAACATTATTCCTGACTTCCTTTCTTTGCTTAAAGGAACTATTGACTCAACTGATATTCCACTCAACGTTTCCCGTTCATCACTTCAAGGTGATCCAAATATAAGAAAGATTTCTAACTATATTGTAAAGAAAGTTGCAGATGCTCTTAAAACTCTTTACGTAAAAGATAGAGAAAAAATGGAATCGATTTGGGAGGATATTGGTCTTTTCGTCAAATATGGTGTTGTTTCTGACCCAAAATTTGATGAATTAATGAGAGACAAGGTATTTTTCAAAAACTCTGAAAACAAGTTCATTACTCTTCCAGAGTACGTTGAATCCATTCCTGAAGCTTATAAAGAAAAAATGAAGGATATGGTCCTTTACTTTGAAAAAGGTTCGTCAGACCCGGCCCTTCAAAAACAACTTTTGACAGAGGGAATCCACGCGATTGAAACAGATGACCATATTGATCCTCATTTTATGCAACACGTAGAAGCCCAAAAGAAAGGCGAAAATGAGTACAAATTCTCCTCTGTTGATGCTCAGGTTGGTGAAATACTTGAATCAGAAAACTCAACCCCAGAAGACATGAAAGTTAAGGACCTTTTTGAAAAGTTTTTAGGTCTTGTAAAAAAAGAAGACAAAAAGGAAGCTGAGGGCGAAGAAAAAGCCGCTCCCTCTATGGATGACTTTATGAATAGTTCTTTAGAGGTTGAAGTTAAAAATATCAAAAACTCAAGCAGTCCAGCATACTTCAAAGTTGATGAACAAATGAAAAGATTCAGTAAAATGGCAACGTCCATGGGACAAAATCAATCTTTTCCAGTCAAGAAAACTCTTGTTATCAACCCAAAAAATGCTCTTATTCAAAATGCTCTCAAGATACACGAAAAGGGCAACAATGAGCCTATCGTAGACATGATTTGTCATCATGTTGAAGATTTAGCGACCATTTCTTCTGAAGGGCTTAAAAATGAGGACAAAGAAAAATTTGTAGAAAGGTCTCAAAACCTTATCAAAGAGCTTACAAACTTGGCCCTCTAATTTGAGTTAAATTGGAATAATATTGAGATAAAATAAAGCCTCCCCTATGGGGAGGCTTTTTTATTTGATTCTAAATTCTACGGCAAGATTTTATGACGCAATAATTATAAACTCTTTCACATGCTCTAAGAGCATTCATTTTTGCATCTCTAAGAGAAAAAGAGCGCCCACCTCTAATAGGTCTTGTATTCCACCCCTCCTCTGCTTCAGCAGTACAGACAAACTCCTCATTTGGATATGGGTAAGGGTCTCTTCCCCCTCCGTTGTCATAGTCTCTGGCCAAACTCCTTATTATCCTTTGAAGAACCTGGACTCTTTCCTCAATTTCATATGAACCATAACTTCGGCTCAAACTTCTCGTCACGCCCCTAAAAGTCCTTCTGACTGCGGAAAACTCCCTATCACAGATTCCAAAATTAATCCTATCTCGCCCATAGCGGTCACGAGAATAATCATTTTCACAGGAATAAAGCCTCCTGGAAGCATTTTTAAAATCTTCCACAGAACGTTTTACCTCATAAGGTAAATAAGATCTCGAAACATCCCTGTCCAGGCCTCTTGCATTTCTCATTAACCTTGCAACTAGCGAATCCCGATCACCTAAGAAGCTTTCACCTAATTGAATTTTTTCTTCTGCAAGGGTTACTCCAGAGATTAGAAAAGCCAAAATTCCAACCCAAACTGTCTTTTTCATTGTTTCATCCTTTGAATAAAATTAATAAAAAATTCATCCCTTTTTAAAGAGGACTACCCTAAAAAGATGAGATGCAAATTTCACACCAATAATTCCTATTTGGCCACAGGCCGTAAATACCTAAATTTAAATAATTGTTGATATTAATTGGTTAGATTTTGACCCTACCCACAAATTCACTGGTTTCAAAAAGAGACTTTTTAAATAAGGATGAATTTCTTTCCTAAAACAATACCCTTTTTAAAATTTTGTTATAGTGAGGCTAGGATCCAGGTTCAAAAGATGGAGATAAAACAAAAATGCCGAGAGTACTAATTCTAGACCCTGAAAAAGAAAATACCGATTATTTCCAATCCCTTTTCAGAAAATCAAAAGCAAAAGTTCTTATTACAAGAGATGTATACAAGGCGCTTGATGCTTTCTGGAAATGGCCTTTTGACCTAGTTATTGTTAATTTTTTTACGCCAATTAAAGATGGTATTACCATCATAGAAGAATTTAGAAAAACAAACGAAAATGTACGCTCAATTCTTCTTCTTAAAAGAGAAAAATCCGAGCATCTTATGAGCATGGTTAAAGCAATAGGCATCGATCATATATTGACCATGCCTTTAAACGATGAGGATGTGAAAAGTGCTCTCCAAAGCGAGTCATTGATAGACGACCCTTTTACTCAACCCGTTCCCTACGAAAAATGGTGGTTGCGAAATCCAAGAGTAAAGATGGGTAAAATGAAAATTCCAGTTAAAGTTACCAACTCCTCTTTAGATACCTATCCGGATGTTCCGACCTTTGAGGGCACACTTTTAGATATCTCTGAATTTGGAATGGCCCTTAAGCTTCCTAGTGCCTTTGCCAGGTTTCTCAACAGAAATGAAGTCCTTCACGTTGAATTCGAATACCTAAAAGTTCCCGTAGCAAAAAGGGTAACAGGTATTATTGTTAACTCATCTATGATTTCAGGAAATCAAAAAGAGAAACCTTTCCATAGAGTCGGAATAAAACTTATTGAAAGGCTTCCAATAAAAAGAGTTACAAAACATCTTTGCTTACAAAGCGAGATTTAAAAGCCGTCCTAAAAAGAAATCCTGGGACCAATTTCCATAGAAATAAGAATAAGTGCAAGAAGAAGGATCCAATTTTTTTTCATAAAAATACCATCCATGTATTTTTTATTAAAAATAGATTATTTCATTTTTAGTCTTTTTTTAAAAGAATAAAAAAGCGGTCAAACAAGACGGTCTTTATTATCCTTTGAAAGAACAATTTCACCCTTTTCCATCTTTTCTCTTATCAGTGAAAGGATCTTTTCCTGGGCCTCCTGAACTTTTGAGAGGGGCTGTGCTGGACCATTCAAAACTTCCTCAACCTCTTCCTTCATTCTTTTTGAGACATTATTAAGAAAGTGACTTCTAAGGTCTTCTTTCTCAGTCCTCAAGGCCATCCCCAGGTCTTTCATTTGAATCTCTCGAGTTAAGTCCTGAATCATTTTTACTGTTAAAAGAATAAGGTCTTCCATTGAAACCATATTCTTTTTTAGAATCTCAACAATTTTGGGATCTTTTTTACTGAGCTCTTCAAAAAGCCTCTGTCTACTAACTGGATCTAGACCAGCTAGAAGTTTAGCTGCTCCCTTAACACCACCATTAAAGGCCATTAGTCACTCCCTTTTCTCTTTCAGGGACCGCTTTCTCAATCAACTTAATAAATTTAAGAATAGTGAGCATCCGCTTGCGAAAGGTGATTAGAGACATAGTCGAGAACTCCGTCTTCAAGAGAAGAAAATTGAAACTCAGGGAGGAATGCATGAAACTTATCCATTTTAGCTTCAGTGAAATATTGATACTGACCTTTTATGGAATCTGGCATATCAATAAATTCAACCTTGGGTTCTTTTTCAAGGGCATAAAAAACCGCTTTCACAAGGTCTAAAAAACTTCTCGCCTTCCCCGTACCTAAATTATACATGCCACAATAACTTGGATCACCATTTTTTAGCATTAAAATCATGGCCCTCACAACATCCTTTACATAAACAAAATCCCTCAATTGTTCACCGTCTTCATAAGGCTCTTTATAGGATTTAAAAAGGCCAACAAAACCCTTTTCATTTATCTGATGAAACGCCTTGTGGACAAGACTCCTCATTTCTCCTTTATGGTATTCATTAGGACCATAAACATTAAAGAACTTTAAGCCGCACCAAAAAGGAGGTTTTCTTTCCTGAGCAAGGGCCCAAATATCAAAGACCTGCTTAGAATCCCCGTAGGGATTAAGAGGCTTCAAGCTGTCTATTAAGGAGTGGTCATCAGAATAACCTTCATCACCATTTCCATAGGTCGCGGCACTACTTGCGTAGACAAGTGGAACGCCCAGCTCAACGGCCAACTTAAAAATTTTCTGAGAATATTCAACATTATTTCTTCTCAAAAATTCCAAATTTTTTTCAGTTGTTGAAGAGCATGCACCCATATGAAAAATAGCAGTTATCTTAGAATAGATCGATTTTGCCTTTTCTCCTTCCAGGAAATCCCAAGCAGAGAAAGTACACGACAAACGTTCCTTGTAAGGACTTAAGTTAGAACAATTTTTAAAGTCTTCACTTGAATCGACAACAACTATATCTTTGTGGCCTTGATTAAACAGTTCTCCTACAAGAGCACTTCCAATAAAACCAGCTCCACCAGTCACAATAATCATTTTTTATCTTCCTTTTTTAAGTATGTTGCCTTTCTAAATATGGATGCACAATAAAGGCAACAACCCAGATCCCGACTTCAAACAAAAGCATCATTGGAAACCATAGGCCCATCATCGTTAAAATATCAGGAGGAGTTAAACAAGCAGAGAGAACTGCAAAGCCCACATAAACATACCGCCTCATTTTCCTCAAGCTCTGCTTTGTAACCACACCCATGAACCCTAGAATCAACATCACATTTGGCAATTGAAAAAGAAACCCTAAAAGAACTAAGATCTTTGAAGATAAAACGAGGTAATCCCTCAGACTGATCATCGCTTGCACTTCAGAAACACCAAAGTTTAATAATGTTTCAAAGGTGAACGGAAAGACCAGATAATAGCCAAACAAAATTCCTAGTAAAAAAAGCAAAAAGCCAACAAAAAGGAACGGCCTTACTGCCTTTAGCTCGTGATCATAAAGCCCAGGCTTTATAAAACGCCAAAGTTCAAGAAACCATAGGGGAGAAGAGATTATCATCGATGACCAAAAAGCTACTTGAAGCTGAGAAATGACTTTGTCCAAAATACCTAAGTAAACTATTTTATCAGATGAGGCCACTCCCCCCAAGTCCCCAGACCTCTGAGCAAGAGCATCCCTTAATGGTTGAAGTAAAAACTCGGCAATAGGTGCTCCAAAAAGGTAGGTAATAATAAAAGTACCAACCAAAATGACAGCGACTCTAATAAGTGTTGTCCTCAATTCCTCTAAATGTTCCGTAAAACTCATTTCTTTCAAAAGGAAATCTCTCTTTTATTAGTACTCAAAAAGGAACAAAATTTTTAAGAAGCTAAACTACTATGTCGATATTTGGTATAGTTATATATAATCCTGAGGGCTTTTTGTAAAAAAGAACTCTCCAAACTAACAACACGCAACAAAAAGAAAAACCATGACCGAAAAGAAAAGCCTCAATAAAAATTATATGCCCATAATCTATTTTCTTATCTTTTTTTCTTTCTCCTTAACCCTCAAGGCAGAAAAAACATACCAAAGCATACTTCAGTGTCTTGGTATGGAAGAGATGATGCTTCACAAAAAGAAAATTCGTGGCCCAATATATGATTTGAATCAAAAACTTATAAGTGAGGTCTCCAGCGGAAACTTAATGAAAGTTAAAGAAGATATTATAAAAGAAATTTGTCTCGGAAGTGATTTCTCACCGTCTGTTAATTTTCTTAGAAAGCTTTTGGTCGAGGGGAAGAGTATTTATGAATTTGATAGAGACAATGAAAAAGTTTTCCGCCTGCAAAAGGCCGCAACTGAAACACTACAACAAAAAGTACCAAACCTCTTCTTTAACTACTTAATCTCGCTGCAAAGCCTAACGAATCGAGCCGACTGCCTTTATAAAGCTATTCCGGAATTCAACTACTTTGTCCAAAGGTTCCGCTATCTTCAGGAGGAAATAAACCCTCAAAAATTACTTAGCGAAAAAGGTAAAATTGAGGCGATTTTTATGAGGCTTAAGAAAATAGAGAAGGTTATAAGAAAGTGTAATAAAAAGACCTAAACAACTAAAAAAACAAATTTTCCTGAAGCTTTTATTTCTTTTTTAATTCTTTTTCTTTGATTATTCTATCAATTGTGGCCTTCAAAATTTCGGGTTTAAAGGGCTTCATTAGCCAAGCGCGAACAACTCCTGTCTGTTTTGCTTCAGAAGTCAACCTTGGGTGCGACTCTGTTGTGCACATAACCGTGGGTATATCACGATAACCATCGTTATTGCATTGCTCTTTTATAAACTCCATGCCGTTCATTTCAGGCATATTTATGTCACAAAGAATTACATCAAAGTCTTGGCTCTCCTCAAGCCTTCTCAATGCGTCTAAACCATTTACTGCCTCAGTGATTTCATGACCATCAGGAGTCAAAATATTTTTTAAACTTATCCTTACTGAATCAGAATCTTCAACGATAAGAATTTTTGCCATGGAAAACCTCTAAAAAAAAACTATTTTCAAAAAGATCGAATATTAAACATATCGGACCTAGATAAAGAAGCTTGATCATTATCAAAACGTTCATTGAGAATAAGCGCAAATTTTGGTAATTTTCCTAAGAAAAATGACAACAAAGTTTTAAAAGAGATAGCACAATGCGCCTTTCTAATGCAATACTCGAAACAATTGGCCTAAATAATAAAAAAGTTTCCGACCAACTTGACCAACTAATTAACTCTGAGTTGAGGGAGGAGGAACTTTGGCAAAAAGTTTGTGATGATATCCTTCCCAACATCACTGATTTTTCTAAACACAAAGTAATTCACTCATATATTTTTCAAAACTGGGATGAAAAAGAAAAAGGGCCTGTTCCATGGTGGGTTCCTAAAATAGAGCAGCAAAAAAGAACCAACCTTTATAAATTCATACAAAAGAATGAAAAAATAAAAAAGCAAACCTATGAAGAGCTCCACCGTTGGAGCGTTGATAACTATGATGAATTTTGGGAAGACACAATCAAGCTCCTGGGAATTAAGTTTCAAAAATCATTTTCCAAAGTAGTTGACTCTAAAAAGAGTTTTGAAACGCCAATATGGTTCCCAAATGCGAAGTTAAATATCGCTGAGAGTTGCTTTCAAAGAAAGGATGATGATACTGCGGTTGTGTTTCAAAAAGAAAAAGGTGAACTTCAAACTATGTCTCAGGGTGAGTTAAAACTTTTTTCTTTAAAAATTGCTGCCTCATTGAAAAAGCAAGGGTTTCAAAAAGGTGATGCTATCGCCATTATGATGCCTATGACAGTTGAATCAGTTGCCCTTTACTTAGGCATTGTTTTGAGCGGTTGCGCTGTCGTTAGTATCGCTGATAGCTTCTCACCCCAAGAAATTGAAACGAGGCTAAGAATTTCCAAGGCCAAAGCAATCTTTACAATGGACTTTATGGAAAGGGCATCAAAAAAAATTCCTCTTTATGAAAGGATTATTGAAGCCAAAGCAGACAATATTTTTGTCATACCACTTGAAAAAGAAAATCCTCCTCAATTGAGAAAAGAAGATACTCTTTTCCACGACTTTTTAAAGGAAGAAAAGTTAGACAAAGCATGCCTATGTGACCCTCAAGATATTATAAACATTCTTTTTTCATCGGGGACAACAGGTGAGCCAAAGGCCATACCCTGGAGCCACTTAACGCCTATCAAATCGGCCATGGATGGATATTTTCATCAAGATATTCAAAAGGGAGATATTGTTTGTTGGCCAACTAATTTAGGATGGATGATGGGCCCATGGCTCATCTTTGCGACCCTTATCAATAAAGGAACTATAGCACTTTATTATGGAGTTCCAACAAGCGAAGAGTTTGGTTCATTTGTTGAAGAGGCCAAAGTTAATGTCCTAGGTCTTGTTCCGAGTATCGTTAAGGCTTGGAAACAGTCCAAATCTATGGAAGATAAAAACTGGAGGCATATCAAATGCTTCAGTTCAACAGGCGAGTGCTCAAACTCCGAAGACTATAGTTACCTCATGTATCTAGCGGATTATAAGCCTGTCATTGAATACTGTGGAGGAACAGAAATTGGAGGAGGTTATATAACAGGAACTCTTCTTCATAATGCTTCACCAGCAACCTTTACAACTCCAACTCTTGGATTAGATATTGAGCTCTTGGATGAAAATGATAACTCGGCCCAAGAGGGAGAAGCTTTTATCGTTCCTCCTTCCATAGGACTTTCTGAGACTCTTCTTAACAGAGATCACCACGACGTTTATTTTAAAGATACAAAAACATCATCCAATGGTCGTCCTCTAAGGCGTCATGGAGATCAGCTTGAAAAAGCCGCTGGCCCATTTTATAGAGCTTTAGGGCGTGCAGACGATACAATGAATTTAGGAGGAATTAAAATTAGCTCAGCAGAAATTGAAAGAACCATTGGAACACTTGAATGGATTCACGAATCGGCTGCTATAGGAGTAACTCCTGAAGGTGGGGGACCAAGTAACCTTGTAATCTATACTATTGCTGATAAAGAAAAAATTTCGAGCACAACAAAGGAACAACTTTTAAAAGAGCTTTCCTCAATCTTAAAAAAAGATTTGAATCCATTATTTAAGGTATCCGATATAGTACTAGCTGACTCGCTCCCAAGGACATCTTCAAATAAAGTTATGAGAAGAGTTTTAAGAAAAAACTATTCGAAAACATGACTGAGTTTAACGGAAAGTTCTCTTGAAACACCTTGTTTCAAAAGGCGTTCTACCTGATGGGCCAACAGAGGATCGTTCTCTGAAAAAGATTTTATATCCAAACAACGCCCACGAAGTCCTAAGATTTCAAAACGATGACAATCACCTTCTTTCTCTTCAAAGTTATTTAAAAGCTCTTCCGACTTCAAAATGACTTCGACAGGAGTCATACCATCTATACGGGGCACTTTACCCGTTTCCTTGAAAGAATCAAAAAGAGTTGGTCCTTTAAAAGACTCTCTGGAAAGTATTTCTTGAATCTGGGGTTTGCAGGTAGCGCAGCCACCACCAGCGCAGGTTTCATCCAAAATCCCTCTAAAAGATGAAAAACCTTCTTTACTAATTACGCTTTGAATTTCTTTTTCATAAACCCCAAAACAACGGCAAATCAACTTTCCGCCACCTAAAGCTTCATCAGGAGCTTTAACTTCAGTGTGGGCAAAGCGGTCGATGAGGTTAGATAAAAGAAAAAGAGGCTTGTTAATAAGAGGCAGCTTACAGTTTTCAACCATCAAGCTCATTTCCTGGTCTTTTTCAAAATAATTTAAAAAATCCACCCAAGACAAACCTTTTGCCTCACCAAGTCTCATTCCTCTTGATAATTCACAAAGAGCTGAGAAGAAAGGTGTCCAAAATGAAACCGTTTCTTGGAAAAAACTTAAGGAGCTAATTCGACTTTTCTTTTTATCAACTTCTAAATAAAGAGATATTCTCCCACCAGAACATTGATCATCAAAGTAAACCTCTTCATCAAAAAAGAGAGGTCTTACCATGTGGCGAGGATTAATTCTGTGACTTTCTAAAGATTCCATATAAGCTTAAGGAGTTTCTTCTTTTCTTAAAGTTAAAATTTCTGATCCGTCTTTGGTCACCAAAATGGTATGTTCAAACTGAGCCGACCATTTTTTATCTTTGGTTATAACAGTCCATCCATCTTTTAATATACGACCTTCTTTTTTCCCAAGGTTAATCATAGGCTCTATTGTGAAAGTCATTCCCTCTTTCAACTCGACACCCGTTCCTTTCTCACCAACATGAACAACTTGAGGCTCTTCATGAAACTCTCTTCCAATTCCATGACCACAATAGTCCTCAACAATGCTATATCCATGAGGCTCAACGACTTCTTGAATAGCCGCTCCAATGTCACCTAACCTTGAACCTGGTCTCACAGTCTTTATGGCCTCTCTAAGAGACTGGTATGTTACTTCAACAAGCTTCTTTATAGATGGATCAACCTCTCCTACAAAGAAAGTTTTATTTGTATCACCGTGAAATTTATTAAGGTATGTAGTGACATCTATGTTTAGGATATCTCCATCTTTTATTATCACTTTCTTATCTGGGATACCATGACAAATCACCTCATTTGGAGAGGTACATATAGATTTAGGAAAACCATGGTAGTTAAGTGGCGAAGGGTAAGCACCATGATCTAAAATATACTCGTGGCACAATTTATTTAATTCTTCAGTGCTAACACCTGGCTTAACGTAAGGTTCAATAAACTCGAGGGTGGAAGAAGCCAGCTTACATGTTTTACGCATCAATTCAATTTCTCTGGACGATTTAATTGAAATCATAAAGGACACTCCCTTCTCTTATTATACTGCATTCTGATAATTAATAAATTAACGTTACGAGTAACTCTTTCTAGATGATCCCCCCTCAAATTTCAAGAAAAACCATCCAATTATCTTTCTCCCCTAGGTACCAAAAAAAGAAGATTTCCCATAACAGAGGTTTATGCTATAGGTAAGCCATGTCAACAGATATAGCTCTTAATGTATACAGAACCGGCGTTTCTCCCTATCAAAGTCAAAAATTTAAGGAATGGGAAAAAAGCTCCTTGGAGCAAATTGAAGGGATTCGCTATTTAGACACTTTAGAGGAAGGGTCTCCCCAAGTCCTTCTTACAAACACTCACTTTAAGCCAGGCAAAGACTCGCCGCACAACAAATTAGACTTTAAAAGTGTCGAACTTATTGTTCACCCCAACTCTGGTTATGACAATTTTTCAAAAGATTTTGTCACAGAATCGGGAGTGCCCATCATTTTAGGCAATCCCGTCCGAGCGCAAGCCGTCTCTAACTACATCCTCTCTTCAATTTTTGAGAGAGAAACATGCATCCCAAACGAAAACTCCTGGAATATTAATAGGGAATGGAATCGAAACCTTTTATGCCAAAAAACTATTGCTATAATAGGTTACGGATATATTGGATCTATTCTTAAAGCAAGCCTCAGCCCTATCGTAAAAGAGGTTATTATTTTTGATCCATTTAAAGGTTTTCCTTCTATTGAGGACGGTCCTCTAGAAAGGGCCGATATAGTTATTTTAGCGTGCAGCCTAAATGAAAAAAATATTGGCTTTATCAATAAAAGTATCTTTAAACGAATGAAAAAAAATGTTCTCTTTATAAACCCTTCTAGAGGCAAATTGGTTAACGAATTGGACCTCATCTATTTCCTTGAGGAGCACCCTAAAGCTTTTGCTTATTTAGACGTATTTGAAAAAGAACCCGTCTCATACGATAAATTTTCTCATCTAAAAAATATCAAACTTTCATCGCATATTGCTGGTGTTTTTACAGAGCTCGATCAATTTATAATTAAATTTGAAGCAAATATCTTAAGATCATATGTTATGGCGAAAAGAAAAAAAGAAAAGGAAGCTCTTTGGAATGGTATTTTTAAGGACTTACTTTTACAAAACAAAATTCATGAAGGACTTATTACTTAAATTAAAAGTGATTTTAAAATCAATTGCGAATTTTTCATTATTTGGTAGAAAGGAAATAGTAGAATGAATCAGCTGACTTGGTCGAAACTTCAAGAACAATTAGAACTGGAACTTTGCCCTCCTGGTAATGGAGTCTTTACTATTCATACGGCGAAAGAAAAGAGGGAAAGTCTTCATAAAAAAGTTTTTGGAACAAGTGAAGGAGTGGAAAACCTTTGGAAAGATTCATTAAACCATTTACCTCAGTCCAATCATGCCGTTGTTCTTGGAATTTGTTCTGATACAGGTGGAGGTATTTTAAGGGGAGCTAATTGGGGACCCCTTTTTTTAAGAGAGGCCCTTCTTAAAAATGAAACTGCTAAAGGGGACATCCCTTATTTTGACCTCGGCGATGTAAGAGTTATCCCCCACCTTCTTCATGATAAGTACCTTAATGAAGGAACAATAGAAAACTGCCGAAAGGCCCTTTACGGAACAAATGATACTCCCCTCCCTGTAGGACCTCTTTCAATTTCTGAAGATGTTGCCTCCTCCTTTTATCAAGTTTTTCCCAAAAAAGGCCTTTTTGGAATTGGAGGCGACCACTCTACAAGCTATCCTCTTGTAAAGTCCTACTTGAAGGCCAAAAAAACACAGGGAAAAAAAGTTGCACTCATCCATTTTGATGCCCATACAGACCTCCTCGTTGAAAGGCTGGGTATAGATTTATGCTTTGGCTCTTGGGTTACTCATATCCTTGGCGACCTTCAAAAACCCTCTCATGCTATTCAAATAGGCATCCGCTCTAGTGGACACCCCAAAGAGCACTGGGAAAAAACTTTTGGTGTGCAACAATACTGGGCCGACGAAGTTATCAATCAAGGTCCTGGACCAATTACAGAGAAAATCCTATCCTATCTTAGGGAGGAAAAAATAGAAGAGCTCTACGTAAGCTTTGATATTGATGCACTTGATTCCACTTATGCATCGGCAACAGGGACCCCAGAGCCTAACGGTCTTTCGCCTCATGACCCCATGGTCATCCTTCAAGACCTGGCCAAAGAATTTCCTATTAGTGGAGCAGACATGATGGAAATTGCTCCTTATTTGCAAACAGATGAGAATATCCACCAAGGATCTGAAACAACTCTCATGGTAGGGGCTTCAATTTCATCTTTTTTAATTAATGAAATTACCAAGTGGACTCAGTCGCAAAAGTAGAAGTGGAAGTATAAAGACATTCTTTCTAAAAACTATTAAAGAGGAAATGCTTAGTGGCCATACTTTCTTTCCCTCCAGTTCATAAAGCAAATGAAGAAGGCCTTCTTGCAGTGGGTGGAGACCTAGAGGTCCCTAGCCTTCTTCTGGCCTATTCTGAGGGAATTTTTCCTTGGCCAATTTCTTCCCATTATCCTTTGGCATGGTTTTCTCCTGACCCTAGAGGCGTTCTTAAATTTGAAGACCTTCATATTTCAAGGAGTTTAAAAAAACTCATAAAACAAAATAAGTATGATGTCACTTACAACACTCAATTTGAAGATGTTATTCAAAATTGTTCCCAAATAAATAATAGGAAAGGTCAAACTGGTACCTGGATTACAAATGAAATTATGATGGCGTACACTGACCTTTTTTACGCAGGCCATGCCTATAGTGTTGAAGTAAAAAATAAAAATGGAGAGCTTAAAGGTGGCCTTTATGGAGTTCACATTAATAAGTTTGTTTCCGGGGAAAGCATGTTTTTTACAGACCCCAATACTTCAAAAATTGCCCTTGTCGAGCTCATGATTCATCTAAACAAAAACAATATCTCATTTCTCGACACCCAAATGCTCACGCCTGTCATCGAAAATCTGGGAGGAAAAGCAGTTCCACGGGCCACTTTCATGGAAATGTTAAAAGAATCAAGAACAAGCTTAACAACAGTAGACCTTTTCCCACCCCCACCAAAAAGAAGCTAAACTCAATTAAGCGTTGGAGGTTTGACCTTCATCTTGTAAAACCGTCTCATTATCTTGGTTTAAATCTTGTTGATCAAAGGTGTATTCCGAAAGGAGACCCTTACCATTATTGAGCGATTTTCGATAGGCCAGAGTCGCTATCCCAATATTCCAATTTTGCTCAAAGTGGCCTGGACTTGGAATTTCAGCCGTATGCCTAATACCGTCTATAGGGCATGCCTCCTCACAAAGTCCACAAAAAACACACCTCAGGAGGTCAATGTTAAAGGCCCCTACGCCTTTTTTCTTTTTATCGAACTGAATATCAATACAATCACTTGGGCAAACAGCTTGGCAAAGTCCGCATCCTGTACACTGGAGTTCACCCTGCTTATTCACAGTCAATGCGAGCATTCCTTTATACTTCGATGATCTTTGATCCTCACTACCCGCTAAACGTCCTTCATCTTTTTTGAATACACTCAAGAACATCTTTAATAGACGGGACATTTGAAGGGAAAGAACAATCAAAATGCCTTTAAAATAACCATGCCTTTGGTATAACTCTCTTTTTAAAATCATAAGTTTCTGAGCCCCTTAATTACCGGTCTAATTCCCCTGGAACAATATTTAAAGAAACAAGTGTTGCGTAGGCATCTGATAAATAATTACCTTTAACGATTTCAGAAAATGATTGAAAAAGGGGAAAGCAAGGAGGCCTGACTTTTACTCTATAGGGAGTATTTCCTCCATCACTCTGGATATAAAAACCTAGTTCACCATTTGCACCTTCTATGGCCGAATAGATTTCACCTGGCTTAACTTTTATTCCATCTCTTATTAAAGAGCGGTATTTATCTAAAGCCTTTTTATCTTTATACACTTCCGATTTTTCAGGAAGGCTTACTCCGTCCACAATGTTTAAACGTCCTACTGGCAAATAGTCCAAAACTTGAGTGATAATTTTAAGAGATTGCCTAATCTCTTCCATCCTTACCAGGTATTTGTCGTAGACATCCCCCTTAGAACCTAGAGGAACCTCAAACTCAACATCTCCATAATAGTAATAAGGGCTTACCTTTCTTAAATCATAGTTAATTCCGCACGCACGCAAGCAGGGACCAGTAAAACCCCACTCTATCGCATCTTTGGCTTCAATAGGGCACACTCTTGTTTTATCCATCCACCAAGGCAACTGACTGAACATTTTTGAGAGGTCATCCATCGAGTGCTCAACTGACTTAACAGTATTTAAGCAATCGTTAACCCAACCCAAAGGAAGGTCATGAGACATACCTCCTACTCTGGTTAATGATGGGTTCACACTTCCACCACAGTAAGAGGTGAAAAGTTTCGAAATCCTCTCTCTCAACTCCATGAAAAACCAAAGACCGGTAGGAGCTCCTAGATCTTCGGCCATAGTTCCCAAAGAAATCAAATGGTCAATGACTCGCGCCAATTCACCAAAAACCATCCTCAACGCTTTGGCCCTTTCAGAAATCTCAATTTCCATCAGTTCTTCAACGGCCTTGCACCAACCAATATTGTTAAGTGCGGCTGAACAATAGTTCAATCTATCAGTATAGGGAATAATTTGGTTGTAATTTAAACCCTCACAAAGTTTTTCAAAGCCCCTGTGAAGGTAACCAATTTCAAGCAACACATCTTTTATCTTTTCTCCTTCAAGGTTAACCATAACCCTCAAGGCTCCTTTAGTAATAGGGTGTGATGGGTCAATATTAAGCCAGTGCCCATCTTCTGGAAGACCTCTTAATTTTCTAGTGTCGTGAGGAGCTAGGGGTAAAGGAGATGATAAAGGAATTCTTTTTTTAGGATCAAAGTCTTTACGAAGGGGATGCCCAATAAACTCGTGATGAGTCAAAATTCTTTCCTTAGGCCTTCCATTAAAAAGAATACCATACATGTCCCAGACTTCTCTTTCAAACCACTCAGCTCCTTTCCAAAGAGCGGTGATACTGGGAAGGCTTTCCTTCTCATCTAGATAAACCTTAACCCTGATTCTTATATGCTCCTCAAGGTTAAGGATATGGTAATTAATTTCAAATCTTTTCCCTGATAAGTTTCCTTCTTTTTTACTAAGGTTATCCACACCACAAATGTCCAAAAGCAAATTAAATTGGCAATGGACCTTCAAAAAGGAAAAGTCTTCCTGGAGCTTTTCTAAATCTGCAACTAAAACCCATTCCATAGGTCTGTATTCCGTAAGTCGAGAAT
Organism: Bacteriovoracaceae bacterium UBA7317; assembly: GCA_002474345.1. Classification (GTDB taxonomy): domain Bacteria; phylum Bdellovibrionota; class Bacteriovoracia; order Bacteriovoracales; family Bacteriovoracaceae; genus UBA7317. The sequence continues at coordinate 3,009 of DKQD01000193.1, read as the reverse complement.
TACCGAATTGATCCTCACATTTTTGAAAGAGCTCCCTACTGTTTCCCATCTTTATAATCCTTTCTCAATTGTCTCAGGGAGGACCCCTCTTTGAGCTCCTTTAAGAATTCTTTCTTTCATAAGATGGAAGCCAGCAATAACAGCTTCAGCCGAAGGAGGGCAGCCAGGAATATAAACGTCTACGGGTATAATACTAGAAACTCCTTGCACAACAGAGTAAGTGTTGTAGGGGCCTCCTGAAGCTGCACAAGCTCCCATAGCGATGACCCATTTAGGGCCTTCCATTTTTTCATAAACACTTTTCAAAATAGGTGCCTGTTTCTCAGTTATAGTTCCTCCGACAACCAATAAATCAGAACGCTCAGGAGAATGACGAGTTAGATCTGCTCCAAGCTCTCCAGCTGATTGAGTTTCACCACTCAAAGACATAAACTCCAAAGCACAACAAGAAGTTCCAAATGGAAAAGTCCATAAAGAATTTACTTGGGACCTTCTTTTTAACCAGTCAATAAGGCCACTTGCCTTAGTCGTCAAAACAAGTTTTTCCAGCAGAAATTCTTCTTCAATTTTAGCGAAGTCCCTTGTAGGTTTTACTTTGGACATCGAAAGCTCCCACGTCGCGTCGACAAAAATAATCCTATTTTATGCCACCCCCACCAAGCCTGTAAATAGAGGATCTGTCGTTATAACCTTAAAGAGGTGTCCAACGTACATCGTTAGGAAATGATGATTGGGTATCCTCAAAGCTCAATTTTTCATTCTCATTAACGCAAAGAATTTTTTTCCCTCGGTTAAAGACCCAAGAATAAATTCTTTGGTGAGTCCCTCCTGGCCCAAAATCGTATGTTTTATACATATACGAGTGGTCCTTATTTCTGTAGAGAATCCCCAAGGTTGTTACAGCAGAATCAAAAGCGTCATTAACATCTTCAGGCCCACATTGGTCTTTTTCTAAAAAAAGAGAGTTGTTTTTGACAACATTTTTGGCCCATGCCTTTTTTTCGCAGTCATACGAATAACCCAAATTAGCGAGGTGAAAAACTCCATCTAAAAAAGAAAAAAACCAAACTTTTCCCATATTCTTTTCACGCTTTGTGCTTCCCATAAATTTGGAACAGGTCCTATAGGACCTCCCAAAGTCTTCAAAGAAAGATGAGAAGAAAAGGCCAAAACTTTTTTGGGTCTCCTTACTATCAGATTTTTTAATGCTTTTCGCTTTTTTGAAGATCTTAGAAGCTTGCCATAAAAAAGAATATATTTTGTCGCACGACTTTTTCATCGTTAGTATTTCTTTTTCCTTAAAAAGATGACCTGATTTAGTCACATAGCGCATAGCAGATTCCTTTTCGAACGAACCCACAATTCTATAAGAAGGGTTGTCCCCCCTATCCTTTTCAGGGTCATAAAAAGAGCTTGTCCTACCTTGAGAATTTTCAATAAAGGATTTTGCGTATTTCCAATCAGAAACTTTCTTGAACTTTTTAAAAGTCTTCACACCCATAAAGTCTTCATGCAATGGATCAATACCTATTAAAACCATCCGCTTTTGCCAAGTACCCTGCTTTGAACAAGGGTAGCGTCGGCAATATTGCTCTTGAACTCCACCCACTATCTTTACCGTAACTGGCTTTGAAAAACGGTCGAAATTAAAGGGGTGCATGGCCTTACTTCCAAAAACTAAAATTTTCTGGGGATTCCCAGTTGCATCCATTAAGCGAGGAATAAAACCTTCATGGAAAGGAGGCTTCGTTAAAGAGCTTTTGAAAGAACGCCAAACATCTCTTTGTTTACAGTAACGCTCAGTACGATAAACCTGCCCGGTGGGGAGGTGGAATTCATAACGGTAAGGGCTTCCTGCAGGTGTCGTTAAAATGGCCTGCGTAAGACCGGTCTCACTGCTCATTCGAGGGGAAAAGCTAAAAAAGGCGTGACCAGTTTCTGGCATTTTCCCATCTCTGTTAGTAACACTTTCCCAAGAGGCAAGTTCTGGAATTGAAGCACGGCTTCCCTTTACCTTTTGTGTTATTTTTTTCATCACAGACTTTGAAGTGCCACACCCCGACAAAAGAAAAGGAAAAATAAGATAGAGCGGAGCTAATCTTCCAAGTCTTTTTAATTGACAAAAGTATCTCAAATAGTTCAATATCACTTCCTGCATACCGACTCTCTTAATGGTTCCCTGGTGGAATTGGTTTACACAGTGGATTTAAAATCCATGCCTCATTAGAGGTTGCGGGTTCAAGTCCCGCGGGAACCACCATAATTGGACCCAAGTGGTCCTTAATTAAGTTGGTAATTTTATAGTCTTTCTAAGGCTCCCAAGTAGAAATTGTTTCGGGACCCAGAGGCAACCTGGTCCCAAGCGATCCGGGTTTTTTGTTCATATTTATGAGCTTTACCCTATTCACTTCTCATTATTCTAAATTCTTTTTTTCTCGTTTCAAAATTTTATTTACAAAAATAGTGGAACCTAAGAATCTTTTTATTTTACTGGAACTCACCTTAGGGATCTTATGAAAGAAAACTTAGCTCTTAGTTTTTTTTTATTTTAAGGGATAAGTCAACCAGCTCAAAGCTTCTTATTGACTCCCAAACTCTCTAGCTTCATCTAAAATTTCCCTAATCTCTTCTAGGGTCTCCTCTACTTATCTTTCTACTAATGCTAGTTCTCTTATTTAACAGTCTCCGTTTCCATAAATCCTCCCGTAGAGAATTGTTCATCCTAGTTTTCCTTTGGAATAATTTTTTACTAGTTCTTTTTTAGAGATTTTTCAATTTTTGAATTGTCACTACCACTGGTGCTTTCATTAAGTGAGCAGAACGAATATTTTTCAAGTTTTTACCAATTTACTGTTCTACAACTAGCAGGACCACCAGTTCCACATTGCGCTATGTGACTCATACCTGAAGCATATTTCTTGTTTTTTAGTTGTGATTCAAGTGTTGAACATGAGTCACTTACTTTAGAACATGATTTACCTGAGGTTATATCAGCATAATGAACGGTAA
>DKQD01000121.1:27935-41864 GCA_002474345.1 Bacteriovoracaceae bacterium UBA7317 | reverse complement strand
TCTCGAGGAACTATGGCAACGGTTGAGTCCTTAAAGGCAGTGACATCAGCACTCCTTGGTCTTTTATCAAGAAAAGACATCTCTCCTACAACCTTTCCAGCTGAAATTGTAGCTACCTCATATTTTTTATTTTCTCGAACTTTGGTAACTTTTAAGCAGCCCTTTAATAATATATAGAGGTTATTATCTTCATTTCCCTCTTTAATGAGGGTTTCTCCAGCTTTAAGATTTTTTTGTGTGAATTTTTTCAATGCATTGCTTCCTTGGCTGAGTTTTAAAAATCCTGATTTTGTTATTGTTTTATTCTTGAGGTTGTTTTTCGAAGCCGGTCCACAATTGTCCGGTGAAGTGTTTTGTACCAGTCTGGTAGCTCTAGAAAAGTTTCATCAAAGCTTTCTCTTGGAATGGGAAATATTTCTGAGTTTTCCGAAGCTCTCACGGAGGCGCTTCTAGGAGAATTATCTAGAAAAGACATTTCACCTACTAAGTCGCCTTCGTTAATTTTGCCAATAGGCTTTTCTGTATCCCCTTTTCTTTTTAAAACTTCCAATTGCCCTTTAATTAAGAGGTACATGGTAGAACTCTCTTCTCCTTCCCTCATTAAAAATGTCCCTGCTTCAAGTAGAATGGTTTTTTTTGCCACGATTTCTTACCTTTTAAAAAAAGCTTTGATTAAATGATATTCTTTTTTTAATAATTAGGAAAAAGGCAATTACCTTAATTTTTTTAAATAATTTTAGGATCATTTTTTAGTTAAGGTCCAATAATTTGTAGTTTTGTCACCTGTGAGGCAGATATTGTTTGTTTTAGTGATATATGCTTTAATGACATAGTTAAAAGATTTCATTGAGTAAACATTAATCAAAAGGTGAAGTTGAAAATGGAAATGGAAGAAATTTTAGATGTTATCCTTCATGAGTTGGAAGTAGATCTTGGGACTCACTGGGGAGCTTCTAAAGATTATTTTGAAAAAGAGATTTCTCCTTTTGCTGAAAAAGTGTCTTCCATTTGTACTAAAAAAGAAAGTGGCGAGGTGAGCTTTTCAGACTCCAAGAAAGAAATTGAAAACTTAAGACCAGACTTGAATGAAATCATTTCCAAAGCTGAAGAAAAAGGTATAGTTGCAAAAGGTATTATAAAAGAAAAGTTCTTTTTAAAGTCTATTAGTATTATGACTCAATTTTTAGAGTAGGTATGGCCTCCTTTTAGAAAGCCGAAATTTTAACTAGTCTTTTTCCCAAGTGGATGCTATTTCCCCAGATCAGGAGGGTGCGTTTACTCTTCTGTTCATGGAGAGGAGCGAAACTTGATTGCCTCAATTAATGTTAAATTAACTCACCGGTCAATTATTTTTGGATTTTTATTAAGTTTTTTAGCGTGTTGTCCTTTATTTTCAACTTATGCTTTTCAGGAAGTGGACTGGTCTGAAGACGCTGAGCTTCCATTTGGTTCTCCGAGAGAAAATATCTATGCTTTCTCTGAGCATGATTTTTCTGAGGCCATAAAAAATGGGAGAGAGCATGCTTATCGTTGGCCAGTCGACGTAACAGGCCTACTCATACCCTATAGGCCTTTCTCCCAATTTTTAAACGAAGACTATGGCAATCCACTAAGGAGATGGGCTTCTCGTCTTTCTAAAACAGTCGTACCCTTTAAAAATACTAATGAGCTTTTTGACTGGATGGGTCTATTACCTTATTCAAAAGGCCTCAATGAAAAACTACTCTTTTTAAGGGGGCCATTGGTTAAGCATTATGAAAAAAAACCAAGTGGGGTTTCTTTTATTCAAAGGAAAGGTGCTTTGGGCCTTACTTTTGGGTGCGTGAGCTGTCATTCTGGCCAATTTTTAGGAAAAACTGTCGTTGGTTTAAATAATAAGCGGTCTAGGGCAAATCAATTTTTTATTATGGCAAAAAAAGTCGTCCCACTGGTTAATTCTTCCTTTTTCAAAATGACCACTAAAGCAGATGAGGAAGAAAGAAGAATGTATTTTCTTGCAAGGGAAAACCTTAGGGCAGTAGGTGGGGTAAGTCCTGAGGTTTTGGGACTGGATACTTCTTTGGCCCATGTTGCCTTAAGCTTGGCCAGGAGGAACCCGGACTCTTTGGCCACAAAAAGCAGTTATTTTGAAAAAAAACCTCGCAAACATCCTCTTGAATCATTTCCTTCGAGTTCAAGACCCATGCCTTGGTGGAATTTAAAGTATAAGACCAGGTGGTTATCTGATGGAAGTCTTGTTTCTGGAAACCCTATTCTAACAAATTTTTTATGGAACGAAATTGGAAGGGGGACTGATTTAAAAGATCTTGAAGACTGGACTAAAGCTAATAAAGGCATTGTTCAAAACTTAACAGCTTTTATTTTTTCCTTAAAAGCGCCTCATTGGACTGACTTTTTTCCTGCTGAAAGCTTGGATCTTTCTAGGGCGAAAAGGGGAGAAAAAATTTTTAGAAAATCTTGCCAAGGTTGTCATGGTCGTTACGAAAAAAATTGGTCTGATCCAACTTTTGGTACCGGAAATTTAAAAGATCTTTTTAAAACAAAAGCCGTTTTTTATCCTAAAAAAACAAAGGTCATCGATGTGGGAACGGATGAAAAAAGGTGGCAGGCGATGAAGTTTTTAGCGCCAGACATTATGCGTTTAGGCTTTTCAAAAAGGACAGGTTCTCTCTTAAAGCCTCAAAAGGGTTATGTACCGCCTCCACTTGAAGGCCTTTTTTTGAGATACCCTTATTTCCACAATAATTCTATTCCAAACCTTTGTGCTCTTATGGAAAGGGAGGATAGGCGGCCTACGTTTTTTATTCAGGGACCTTCTTTGAACGAAGAAACTGATTATGACAAAGACTGTGTCGGGTACCCTGTAGGCAATAAGATACCAGCTTCTTGGTATCAAGATAAAGAAGCTTTTTATTCTACGAAAAGGCCTGGGCTTAGTTCAAAAGGGCACTCGAAGGTTTTTTATACTAGGGAAGGGGACCCAAGGTTTTCTAGTGAGGAAAGGAGTGACTTGAGGGAATTCCTTAAAACTCTTTAATTTGACAATGAAAGGTCATAAAATTATTTCCCAAAAATAGCTTTTTCTAGGGATGATGACTCGTTGAGTCTTATTGTTCTATTTTCTTTGTGGCAAAACAGTCTTTTCAAGTTTCAGCGGTATAAAAGAAGGACGATTATGAACTTTGAGGTTGGTCAGAGATGGTTAAGTGAAGCTGAGCCAGAGCTGGGTTTAGGTATAATTTTCGAGTTAGGGCATAAGAGCCTCAAAGTAAGCTTTCCAGCAAAGCAAGAGTTTAGGGTTTATGGTATGAAGTCGGCTCCCTTAAAGAGGGTTCTGTTTCATGAAGGAGAAGAAATTTCATCGGAGGAAGGAACGACTTTAACGGTTGAAAATATTAGTTGGGAAGAGGGTCTTGCGAGTTATCATGGTCAAAATAAGGTTATTAAGGAAACAGAGCTAAGCTTTGAAAAAAGCTTAAATAGACCGAGGGAACGGTTGATAAGTGGTCTTGTGGACTCTTCAAGGTCTCATCAATTAAGGCAAATGGCCCTCGATTATAGAAGTAAGCTTTTTTCTTTTCATGCCCGCGGTCTTATGGGTGCAAGGTTGTCTCTGATTGAGCATCAAATCTATGTCGCCCATGAAATTGCTGCGAGAGAGTGCCCTAGGGTTTTGCTATCGGACGAAGTTGGCCTCGGGAAAACGATTGAAGCTTGTTTAATTATTCAATACCTTCTCTTAAGGGAAAGAGCAAAAAGAGTCCTCATTATTGTTCCAAACTCTTTAACTTATCAATGGTTTGTAGAGCTGCTTAGGCGGTTTAATTTAAGTTTTTCTATTGTTAACCAAGAAACTCCTTTGGAAAGAGGTGAGAACCCATTTGAAAATCAAGATTTGGTTATTACTTCAATGGGACTTTTAAAGGGTTCGAAAAAAGCTTTTGAAATGATTGAGTCAACTCAATGGGACCTTTTGGTTGTTGATGAAGCTCACCAGATAAAAACAACCAGAGAAGAAAAAAGTCATGACTATGAGATGATTGAGAAGCTTTCTGGCCAAATACCAGCGCTTGTTCTTTTGACAGCAACTCCCGAACAATTGGGTAAATACTCTCATTTTTCAAGACTTAAGCTCCTCGACCCACAAAGGTTTTGCGACTATGACTCTTATTGTATGGATGAAAAAAAGTATAGAGATATCGCCCTTTTGATAGATAAAAACGAAGGAAGTGAGCCTTTCAGTAAAAATGATTTGGAGTTGTGGAACGAGCTTTTTAAAGACGAGTCCAGTCTCGTTGACCCTACAAAGCCCTTATCAGAAGACTGCCTAGGGACACTAATTGATTCACATGGAACAGGAAGAGTTTTTATTAGGAATATGCGCTCTAGAATAGACCGGGATAAAAAGCTGTTTCCTAAAAGAAACCTTTGTGTTTTTCCTCTGGAAAGTGGAAATGAGGGAGACTTAAGTGACAAAAAAGATCAGTGGCTTGTTAATTTTTTAAATGAAAAGAAAGGTGAAAAGGTCCTTCTAATTTGCCAAAGTAAAAAGAAAATTTTGTTTTTAGAAGAGTTTTTAAAAACGGAAATTTTTAATATTAAGGTGGCAGTTTTTCATAGTGATTTGACACTCTTATCTAGGGATAGACAAGCAGCTTATTTTGCAGACCCTGAAGGGGCCCAAATCCTTTTATGCACTGAGATTGGCAGCGAAGGAAGAAATTTTCAATTTGCTCAAGACTTGGTTTTATATGATTTACCTGTATCTCCAGACTTACTGGAGCAGAGAATTGGCCGTCTTGATCGGATTGGACAAAAAGGAGATATTTTTATCCATGTTCCTTACCTAAAAAATACTTATGAGGAAGGTGTTTTTAATTGGCTTCATCAAGGGCTTGGTGCTTTTGAGAAACCACTTAAATTAACTTATTCATTTTTTAACTCAGTTAAAGAGAAACTTTTTTCTTTTCTTGATAAGTATCCCAATGGAAAGGGTGACTTTGGGGTATTTTTGGAAGGAGTGAAAAAGAAAAAAGAAGTAATGGAAAAGGAAATAGATGAGGGAAGAGATAAACTGATAGAGCTAAACTCATTTAATGAAAAAAAAGGTAAGGATATTGTTTTAGATATTCTTAAATTTCAACGGAATAACGATCTGAAATCTTTTATGGAAGAAGTCTTTCATAACTTTGGCGTTGATTTCGAAGACCTTGATGATAGGGGAGATGATTATTTCATAAAACCTGGTTCAAATATGTTTGTTCCTCACTTTCCAGAGTTACCTAATGATGGATTGAGAGTCACTTTTTCAAGAGAAAGGGCCTTAGAGCGTGAAGAGATAACATTTTTAACTTGGGACCATGCCATGGTTGTTGGCATTCTAGAACTCATTCTAGGAGGAGAAATTGGCAATGTCTCAATGAGGATAAGGAAAAAGAGAAAAAAAGAGGCAATTTATTTAGAGTGCCATTTTTGGCTGGAGTGTATGGCACCAAAAAAATTAGATGCTGAGAGGTTTTTTCCACCAACCTCTTTTAGAACTCTTGTTGATTTAAAAGGACAGGACTTGGCAGAAAAGTGGTCCTCCAGCTTTATAGAGGAAAACACTGATGAACTTAGAGGGGATATAATTCAAAAAGCCATCCCTATTTTAAGAAAAAACATTCCTTCTTTAATTTCACTTTCCGAAGAAAAAGCAAAGCCTATGGTCAAGAATTATATCTCCGAAAAAACAAAAGAGATGAATGTATTTTGTGATAGTGAGATATCACGGCTTGAGCATATGAAAGCGAGGAATTTATCGGTTCGAGATGAAGAAATTTTGGCCCATAAGCAATTAAAAAATACTCTAGAGAAGTCTTTCAATGAATCTAAAATGAGACTAGACTCAGTCAGAGTTATTTTTTAAGGATTTCTTCTTTTTAGCTCAAATATTTGAGAGAGAAGGAGAAATGGATTAATATAATGAAAGTCTTTTATAAAAAAGGGGCTTTCATGCAAAAGGCAAAAAAGAAGAAAATTTTTAAATCTCTTGATGCCGAGGAGAAGCTTGAAAGGCTAACTTCGTTAGCAGAATACAAAAGAGAGCTTCAAATTTGGGAAAATGTAGAAAACTCTAAACGAGAGTTTTTTGAGGTTCAAGATTTCAAACAAGACTCTGATACACTTATTTTAAAGTTAAAAGGGAAGGAAACTAATCTGCCTGGGAAGCAAGTTTTGATTAACTTCGAAGTAGAAGGTCACGAGTTTTTTTCAGTGGGGAATTTAAAAGCACCTAAGGAAAGTCTATACCAACTTGCTCTTGTTCCTAAAATTTTTAGGTTTGAGAAAAGAAAGTATATGAGAATACCTAACGACTTTGCTCGTAGAATGTCCATTAAAATTTCTGAAGGGGAGTCCGTTAATTACTTTAAACTGGATAATGTTTCACCTGATGGAGCCGCTATGATCTTATCCAGCGAAAAAGGGAGGTATTTCAAACCTCAGACTAAAATTAAAAGCCTCGTTCTTGAACTTAATGAGCAAATATACAAGGTTGCCAATGCTGTTATCCAACATGCGACGATTTTAGAAGATTCACCCGAGCTTATAAAAGTTGGAATGAGGTTTAAAGAAATAGATCAAAGAGAAAAGAGGGCCCTTGCAAGAGAAGTTCAAAACTGCCTTTATAAGGCCCTCAAAAAAGATGAAAAAGATTCCTGATTTAGGAAGCTTCTTTATTTTCAAGAATATTTTGAATTAACAAAGAAAGCTGCTCGGGTTTAAAAGGTTTTACGAGCCAGCTTTTTACAACTTGAACTTCCTTTATATCCTTAAGAAATTGAGGATTAAATCGGCTGGTCATTATGACTGTAGGAATATGGTTAAGAGTATCGTCAGAGTTTTGTGCCTTTACAAATTCAATACCATTCATATGATCCATAAATAAATCACAAATAATAAGGTCGAAGTTCTTGTCAGTTTTTAGAATCTTTATGGCCTCAAGACCATTATTTGCAAAACTTAAAATATAATTACTACTTTCAAATTGAACTTTTAAGGAATCTCTAACCGTTTCCGAGTCATCAATGATGAGTATTTTTGCCATATGCTTATTACCTTAAAGAGTTAGTAAACTTGATCTTTAACTTTGGTTAAAGCATCCTTTACAATTTGAATATATTCATCAGTAATCATATTTTCCTTTTCCATTTTAAGGTATGATTGGAAAAAGTTGTAGGAGAGACATATTTGTTTGTTTTGCATATCAAATGATAGCGTGTAGGGTTTAAACGTCTTCTTAAATTCCCCATCCCATCTCCTCAAACTTTCCATGACCTCTTCCAGAGATTGTTTGATATCGATCTTAAAGGATACAGTGATAAAAACTTCTTGTTTAGAGGGTTTATATTTAATTTCAAAGTTTGGTTGTTTAGGGAAAGCATCCGAAAACTTCTTGTCGAAATCCTGAATCAGGTTTGAGATTGATTTTCTATCCATTTTATAGAGACCTTGTTGAATAATGTTTATTGTATTGTACTATTTTTTCTAAAAAAACTTTAAGTGGCCAATGTTTTGTTTAAAATAGGGGGATAGAAAATTTAACTGGGAGTTGATTATGTATTTTGTAAGACTTCTTACTGTTCTTCTTTTTGGATTCAGTGGCTTGGCAATGGGTATTGATTATAATGCCTCAAATATAGAGGAAATTGTTACAAAAGAGTATGGACTTCCTTTCCCAAAACAATATGACAGGACGCTTTATTCAGCGGCCTATGAAGGAGACCATAAACTTCCTACAGGTCTCATCAACGCTATCGAGAAAAAAGGGATTTACATAGATTTATGGAAGGCAGAATTGGCGATTGATGATGAAAATTATAGGCTGGCCCTTAAACTTTTAAAGGAAGCTGAAAAGAAAGATCCGAAAAACCATAATATTTACTGGCTCCTTGCTAAGAACATTATGTTTGAGGGTCTTAGGCAAGATGAGAAGGCCACTAAAATAAAGGGAGTACTTTTTAAGAAAGGTTATGAATACGCTTTAAAATGTAGGGCCTTGGCCCCTGAGGAATACAATTGTGAGATGCACATAGGTGCCCTTTTAGGGAGGGTTATGACTAATGCTGGGATCTGGAGTACTCTTTTTAATGCTGGTAAAGTTGAGAAGGCCTTTAACAATGCGAACCGTTTGGCCAACGAGGGAAAACAGCACTATCGGTATGCCTCGGGGAATACCTCAATTGGGGTTTCGGCCTTCGCTTTGGGGGTTATGTACAGGATGGCCCCTCACGGTTGGTTCATGAAGTTACTTTCTCCTGTTGATGGGGATTTAGACAAGTCTATTAAGTTCCACAAGCAAACTGTGAAAACCAAGCCTTCTGAAGCAGAGTATAGTACAGAGCTCGGTGCGAGTTATCTTTGCAAGTGGAACATTAAAAAGGATGATGATGCCTTGAGAATTGGAAAAGAAGTGTTAACTAGGTGTGCAAACCTCCCTGTTCCTCGTTCAGCAACGAGCAAAATTAGTCACAGGGACTGTTCGAGGTTAATAAAAAACCCAAAACTGGCCTGCGGATATAGTAAGGACAGGCAACAAGAAACTGACCCAGATAAAATAAAGGCCAAAGTAAAGAGTAAGTAAGAAAGGGGTTAGGTGACGTAATGGAAAAAAGCCACTTGAAAGAGGCAATTTGTAAGTTTTCTAACAAATAATATTTATCAGAGGAAAATGTAAAAAAATAAGAAAACAGACATTTACTGCAAAACCCTTAAGATAGGAAACTTATGGAGTGTTTTGGGTGTATAATGAAAGTAAGCTTAAGAAACCTTTAAGACTTTCTCAAGGTAATCTTAAGCAATTTAAACGGGTGTTATTTTGAAAGACTTTAAGGAAAACGTCCAATCATTAATGAAGCTTTGTAGGCAACTGAGTCTTCAGAGGTTGCAGGGACATATCGGTTGCGAAACTCTAATTCAAAGGGAGTGCAAAGAAAAAGGGGACTCTAGTGACCAAGAGTCTCTTTCCCTCGTGTTTTTAACAAGCATTGGAATTAAGTTAAACTTCAAAACCCACTTTACTCTAGAGGAGGCCAGACTGTTCGCGATGAGGGGTCTTGGTTGTAAGTCGAAGGATGAAATTTCTAGGGATATGATTGAAGATTTTATGAAGGAGTACTGCAACCTTTTTGCAGGGGCTATTAAAAGTAGTTTTGAAAACAAGGGTTTTAACTCTTCTATTAGCCTTCCTTTTTTAACAAGGTCCAGAGACCAAATATTTTTTAATCAGCATCCTAAAACTGATGAAGGTGAATTTGTCTTTGAGGATGCTTGGGAAATCCTTATGGATGAAAGCGTGATAAGAAACCAGATTTTAATAGAAATTTATGATTCAGAAGTTTTATCAAAGGTTGTTGAAAAGGCTGATATAGATGATAGTGGAACTTCTTTCTTCTTCTAACTCTACCATACTGCCTTGAATTCTTGGCAAGATTACTTTTAAACCATTTTTTTAAAACATTTTTTATAGATCTATTTTTACCTTTATGGGTAATTTCTTGTAATTAAAAGGAGGGTTTGCTTTTAAAAATTTTTCTTTTTTATTTTGGGTGAAAAAAGAGCGTGGTTCTAATGTTGCGTTGTATAATTTCACAACATAAAGTCTGTTAAAGGGCTTTTTTGTTTAATGTTGTTTTGACTCTTTTCCGGCCGTTTAGAAGGGGGTAGGTTTTGAAGCTAAGATTGTGGAAACGTCCTGAAAACTATGATGGTGAAAATTATACTGGTTACTATGAAGGGATAGAGTGCAGGCGTGCCTCTTTGGATTTTAACCATGGAAGCTTTGCTGAAATTAGTAACTTTAATGTTGTTCTTAATGCTTTAGGTGGGGAGGATGGTAAAATTGTCATTGTTGTAAAGGAAAGTGACCATACAGGCTGGAAGAAGAAAATAATGGTCCATGAAAGCGATGAAAAAAAGGCCCAAACTCTATTAGAGTTGATTGAGAAAATGAATGAGTATCCAATACTAGATGAAGATGATTACGATAAACTTATTAGAGAAGCTGTTAAAAAAGAGTACCACCCTGTAAAAAGAATTTTTAGAGATCAAGCGGTTCAACGAGTCGTTAAAGCTTATCTGAGAGAGTGATTTTTTTCTTTATTTCCCTTTAAAACTCTTGCCTTTGGTTGAGTGAGGTTTATTTGCCTCACAAGCTTTTTCCATTAGACTGAAGCCGCTTTTACTTTTATCCTTTTAAAGAATAATTAACTCTGATGGTGCTAATTATCAGTAAGATTTTAAGGAAAGCTTATGGAGCTAGCTTTTAATAAAAACACGAGGTTTTTAGTAAGTCTCTTTTTTGTACTTACCTCCCTTTTTTCTATTCAAAACGCAAGATCATATGACCCTGTTAAAAGACTGTCTCTTTTTAAGGACAGGCTAAAAATGAATAAGCTCTCAGATTCCAAATCAAGGGATTTTTACTTTGAAACGGGGGGAGTTCTTAATACTTCTGTTCTTAGTTTAGCAAAAAGTGTTGGAGAGCTTGGGACAACACTAGAAAAGGAAAAAGATGATGAAGTTGCACAAGGAGTGGCGATACTAAAATTTTTAAGTGATAACAATGGAACTGAGCAAGGTGGAGGAGTAAATACAGACCTTGGATTCCCCCTTCCAAAGTTTAAGTTATTTAGGGTCAAGTTTTCCCCGAATTTCGAATACAACGCGAATTACCAGGTAAACATTGGTTTTGTTAATAATGTCTTTTACTTTTATAACCATTTAGAAACAGGTTTGGGACCTAAATTACACTTCCGCTACAGAAAAAGGTATATTGGGTTTTTAAAGTTTCACTCAACCTTCAAAACTGATCTTAATATAAAAAGGGATGCAGCTAGCTATCAATCTGATCCTCCCAATATTAATGCTGCTGGACAAAACCTTCATGGGGATTTGGCCTTAGATTTTGGTATCGGATACAGAAGGCGGCGCTGGAATGTAAATTACTTTATGGAAAATTTAAAATTAATGGAATTAGTCGCCCCTAAAAACAATGACTTTGCCTATGGAAACAAATCTTTAATGGCGCTTCATGGGTCTTATAAATGGAAGCATAAAGGGTACTCAATTAAGGCACTAGCGGGAGCTCATCAAAGAGCTGGTCATTATAGTTGGGGAGAAGCGTATTATCTTGGAAGTGAGTTAGCAGCGAGCACTCTGAAAGGAAAGCTTGGCATATCGACAAAGCTTACTATGGACCCAGAGCATTGGAATGTTGGTTTAAAAGTAAACGGTCTTATAGGGCAATTGGATTATCTTTTGAAATTGCCTAAGAAAAGTTCAATTGATGGAGTTAAGTTATCCTCTTTTCACTCTCTGTCTCTTAGATTATTTTTTTAATATGCTTTTTTAACTTAATTTTTTAATCAAAATAAAAGGAGAGGACTTATGATCGGAAAATGGTCGTTACCAATTTTAGTTTCTTTTTTCGTGTGTTTAAACCTTCAAGCATCAAATATTGACTTGAAAAAAAGTTGGTTGAGGTGGAAGGCCACTAAGGTGACAGGGTCTCATGAAGGACCCATAAAAATAAAGACGGCTTCAGTTGAACTTGAAAAGGGTCTGATTAAGAAGGGTCAATTTATTGTCGATATGGACACCCTCTCATCTGATGACATGAAGGAAGGTAAATGGCGGACAAAGCTTATAGACCATCTTAAATCTGATGATTTTTTCTCAGTAAAGAAATTTAAAACAGCGGTCCTCAATATTAAGGGGTCAAAAGCACTTCCAAATGGAGATCTTAAGGTGAAGGGTTCCCTTCTTATAAAAGGGGTAAGCAAGCCAGTTGAATTTATTGCTAAAAAAGCCGGCCCAAATTTTAAAGGTGACCTCGTCTTTGATAGGACTCATTATAATATAAAGTACGGATCTAGTTCCTTCTTTAAAAACTTAGGCGATAAAGTAATCCATGACGATGTAAAGCTTAGTTTTCTGATTAAACTTAAGTAATTAGCTTTCTTATTGACCTATTAAAAAGGGGGGAAAACACACCCCCCTTTTTATCTCGGATGTTTTAACTCAGGCTTCTTTACTCTGTTTCAATCTAGGAAAAGAGTTTTTTACTCCATACCCGCCATTTTTTTTTCGGCTTATACTCTACTTAAAGTTAATAAAATTAGAAGGTGAATAGGTGAGAACTATACTTATCATTGATGACTCTGAAACTGTTCGTGTCCAATTACAGAGGGCTTTTGCAGAAGCCGACTATGAGGTCATTGAAGCAGAAAATGGTCGATTAGGTCTTGAGGCATTGAAAGATTCAAAAGACAAAATTGATATTGTCTTGTGTGATGTAAATATGCCAGAAATGGATGGTTTGGAAATGGTACGCCTAGTCCATTTGGATGATGTTTTAAAAGACATTCCGATTTTAATGTTGACGACTGAGGCAAGCAAGGCAAGTAAAGAAATTGGGAAAGATGCTGGGGTTGTTGCCTGGATAACCAAGCCTTTTAAATCGGAAAAAGTTTTATCGGCCGTTGAAAGAGTTCTTAAAAGAAAAAAGAAAGGATAGTCTATCTCTAAAAAAAGTGAGAATTTTATGATGGGTTGGTTTAACTCCTTAAAAGAAAGGTTTTTTAGGTCTAAAAAGTATGAGGAAGAGCTAAAGGGCCTTGAGGAAAAACCAACAACGAGAGGTATTGTTGAAAAGCTTTATGATGGAACTTTTGGTCCCTTTCCTAAGGCGCTCCCTGAGAACTTTGAAAAAAGACTAAAAAAAGCTGTTGTTCTCGATATTTTTCATATTGTTAAAAATTCTCTGGTTGGAAAGAAAAAAGATTTCGTCTTGGAACCGACCCATCAGTTTGCAATGGATGTTGCCTTTTCAAATTTGGTTCTTATTCACTATAACGAGAAGTTAAAGGAAGAAGGTTATCAACTGGATACCAATGATGTTTGTCTTAGGCTTGTTGAAAAGTTAGTCAAGCTTGCTCCAGAACAAAACCCTGCCAAATACTATGTTGAGGGACAACAAATGTTAAAGCTTATCCTAGAGCATATCCATGATGACAAGGTTGGTGGCTATATTCTCGGAATTAAGGAAGTAACTCAGAGCTATTTAATGAACTTAAAAGAAAGAGATCCGGAAGTGAAAAAGCAATGTTTGGACCTTTTCACTACCTTACTCTTTTCTATGCATAAATTAAATCTTTCACAAGGAAACTAAAAAACGACCTTATTTAAAGCGTTTGTTGAAATCCTTCCTTGATGGACTCTACCACGCTAGGGTCTAACAATGTTGATGTATCCCCAAAGTTTGTAAAGTCTCCAGCAGCTATCTTTCTTAGAATTCTCCTCATAATTTTCCCTGAACGGGTTTTAGGTAGACCTGGAACAATTTGCAACTTATCCGGCTTTGCTAGGGGACCAATAATTTTTGTAATAGTTTCATTAACTTTCTTTTTAAGGTCATCTTTATTTTCAATTGAACTTTTTGGAATAACGTAGGCGTAAATTCCTTGACCCTTTATTTCGTGCGGGAAGCCCACAACAGCAGATTCAACAATCTCCTCGCATTGGTTTATTGCATCTTCTATTTCAGCAGTTCCTAAACGGTGACCTGAAACGTTTAAGACATCGTCTACTCGTCCTGTTATACGATAGAAACCTTCCTCATCTCTCTTGCAGCCATCTCCCGTGAAGTAATAGCCTGGAAAACGAGAAAAATAAGTGTCTCTATAGCGGTTGTGGTCGCCATAAACGGTTCTTGCCATGGAGGGCCATGGGTGTTTGATACAAAGGTTTCCACTTACACCATTTCCTTCAATTTCTTTTCCTTCATCATCAAGAAGGACAGGACAAATACCTGGTAATGGAAGTGTGGCGAATGTTGGCTTGAGTTTGGTAATTCCTGCAAGAGGTGAAATCATTATTCCTCCTGTTTCA
>DKQD01000121.1:0-27600 GCA_002474345.1 Bacteriovoracaceae bacterium UBA7317 | reverse complement strand
TCAGTTTGCCACCAAGTATCAACGATAGGGCATTTCTCCTTACCTACCTCTTTGTGGTACCATTGCCATGCCTCCTCATTAATAGGCTCACCAACTGTTCCTAGAACTTTTAATGAACTTAAGTCATGCTTTCTTACTAAATTAACATCTTGGGCCTGAAGCGCCCTTATGGCCGTAGGGGCCGTATAAAAATGCGTTACTTTGTATTTATCAATAATTTCCCAAAAGCGGCTTGCATCTGGATAAGTAGGGACCCCTTCAAACATCATTGTGGTCGCTCCATTAAGAAGCGGTCCATAAGTTATATATGAGTGCCCCGTAATCCATCCAATATCAGCTCCACACCAGTAGAGGTCTTCTTCTTTAACCTGAAAAACATTTCTAAAGGTATAAGTTGCATAAATCATATAACCGGCAGTGGTGTGGAGGATGCCTTTAGGCTTTCCTGTAGAGCCTGACGTATAGAGGATAAAAAGAGGGTCTTCTGAGTTCATGGTCTCAGCTTCATGGTCCGCGGACACACCCTCCATAAGGTCATGCCACCAAAAATCGCGGCCTTCTTTCATGTTTATATTTTCTTCTGTCCTTTTATAGACCACAACTTTTTCAACACTAGGGCATTTTTCGAGGGCCTGATCAGAAATATTTTTAAGAGGAATTTTTTTGTCTCCTCTAAGACCAAAGTCATTTGTAAAAAGCCATTTGCATTCAGCATCCTGAATTCTGCCTGCTAATGATTCTGCAGAGAAGCCTGCAAAAACGACGGAGTGGATAGCACCAACTCTGGCACACGCTAAAATTCCAATTAGGAGCTCTGGCACCATCGCCATGTAAAAACAAAGACGATCCCCTTTTTGGACACCATTATTTTTTAAAACATTGGCAAAGCGGCAAACTTCTTGATGAAGTTCATTAAAAGTATATTTTCTTGTGGGTTCATTGGGGTCATTGGGCTCATAGATGAGGGCGAGTTTATCACCTTTTTCTTTCAGGTGCCTATCAAGGCAATTTTCTGTGATATTAAGTTCCCCACCTTCAAACCATTTAACGTCTAGGTCATTAAAGTTGCCTGTTTGAATGGAGTTCCACTTTTTTTTCCATGTGAACTGCTCTGCAAAAGTGGCCCAATAATTCTTTGGGTTTTCCTGTGCTTTTTTGTAGTGAGATTCATATTCAGAAAAAGAAGAAATATTAGTGTCCATGAGTAGACCTCCGGGGAATTAAAAAATAAAAAAATTCCCCTAGAGACTATTATAGTTTCAAAGACGTGTCTACGAAGGAGTTTAAATATTTGTGCGAGGCTCCTTAAGGACTGCATAGGGGTCGATAGCATTTTTAATAAGGTAAAGGGCCGGTTTTATGTTGGCCTTAATAACTCTATCAATAACTTTGGCCCCTGGATAAAAGCCACCTTGCCAATAATTTTTAGGGGTCAGTTCAAAGGTAAAACAAAACTTTTTTAAAGCACCGTAAACCCAGTCGCAAGTATCGCCTGAGGCGATATAAAGGTCAGAAGAGCGTTGAGGTTTGTAGCCTGTCCAGGATGACATTTTCTTTGCCATTTTTTCAAAAACCTTTTGATCTTTACCACCAACTCCTGCATTCTTATGCCCCCAAGGGTATAGGATGAGCTCGGAAAAAGTGTGGTAGCTGAGAACAATTTTAATGTGCTCATTTTCCTCTAGGAAGTCCTTAACGGCAATTGTTTCAGGTTCAGAAAATGGTTTAGGGCCCATGAAGACATCAGAGCGTCGGCTTGATGAGGATCCACCGGTACCCCACTTGTAGCCGTAGTTTCTGTTAAGGTCGACGCCATAAAGGTCATTCCTTTCTTTCCTCATATTTTTCCGCCACATTTTGTAACGCCTGCCTTTTATATCGTGCATTGCCCCGTCTGGGTTAATCATTGGAACAATTATAATTTCTCTGGAATCGATTAGATCTTTAATTGCAGGGTCTTTTTCATAATTGGTAAGAAGGTGCTTTATAAGTCCCATAGGAACTTCCGTGGAGAGGTGTTCCCTGGCGTGGTGTGTTCCCATGAAAATAATTCCAGGGACCTTTTCATTTCGAAGGTTTTTTTGATTCGTCAACTTAAGGGCCCACATGCTTCTTCCTTGAATTGTAGTACCTATTGAGGAAAGGCTCGTGATTGTGGGAAAGTCTCGAGCGTATTTTTTAAGGAGGTCGGTGACTTCTTTATAGGTGTGAAACTTTTCGTCTCCTTGTGGAAATTCAATCTCCTCTTCCTTTCCTTTTATTGAAGGACCGCCTTTAAAAGCAGTTGTTTTGAGAGGTTTTGCTTCAAGAATCAGGTGCGGGATCTTTTCTTTCATCATTTTTAAGTCATATGAATTAACGATAGCTTTACCTGTATTTTGCGAAAGGATATCTAGATGGGAGAAGCGTGCCGCTAAGTCCCTATCTTCCTTTTTTTTAAATTGGAAAGTTACAATTGTTAACTGGTCATTTGCTGAAACATAAGTTGATAGGATAAAGAGTGAAACTATCGTCATTTTAAAAAATTTGAACGTCATTAAGTACCCCTTAATTTGACAATAAAAGTTTTGGAGACTTTAATATTCTACTCTTAAATTGTGGCCCGATCTATTAAAAGGAATTTCCCTATAGGGAAGTTACTTTTATTGGTCTTTTTTTAAATGGTTTAAATTTTTTAAGGATAAATTATGAAAACTTTTTTTCTTTTTTTACGATCTGCTTCCTTTTTTACTTATATTTCTTGTACCTTAGCTTTGGCCGTGATTAATGGGGTTCCCTTGGAAGAATCAGATTATGAGAGCGTTGTTTGTCTTTATAATGAAAAAACTGGTGAGATTTGCACGGGAACCTTTGTCTCTCCAACGCAAGTGCTGACGGCCGCTCATTGTATGGGGGGAGAACAAGATGATAATGGAGAGGTTGAAGTTCAGCTATTGATTGTTGAGAAGTTGGATATTAAAAAGGGTAAGTATTTGGTTCGGGGCCGCTCTAAGAGGGCCTTTAGGCATCCCGGTTGGGCCAGGAGAAGTGGATCTAATCAATGGGATATTGGAATTTTAGAATTTGAAGAAGGTATTGTTACAAATTTTTCTGAAGTCGCTTCAAAACGACCAGGATTTGGGGAAAAAATTGAGCTTGTCGGATATGGGACAGATGAAATTGATGTATTTAGTGTTTTAAAAAGGGCCGGCGTAAAAAGGTGGGGGGAAAACTATATTGCAGGGTTTTCAAGAAGACCTTCTTATATCTATGTTGATAGTTCTCCCCATAGTCTAAATAAAGAAGGAAAGGTTGCTTTAGGCAACTTCGGAGATTCCGGTGGGCCTGTTTTTGCTAAAGGAAAAATTGTAGGTGTTTGGAGTCGGACAACTGACAAATATGAAGGTATCGCTATTGATATAAATACCCCATCCTCCTCATGGTTTTTGAAAGAGCATGGTATTTTTAGGTAGTTTTATCTATCATTCAACTAATTGTTACTTATGAGGCCTTAAGCTTAAGAAAAGCTTGGGGCTTTTTGTTTTGGAAGAATTTACCCCTCTCTTTTCTCATAACAAAACTTTTAAAGCTTTGGTTACTTTTTTCGTAACGCACTCTGTGTTTCATTTCTTAATCGGGAGTTATTAATGGTTAAGGTCCTAATAGTGGATGATTCCAAGGAGTTTCGGAAAAAGGTGAAAACTCTTTTAATTAATAAGGGTTTGGATGTTTCTGAAAAGGAAAATGGAAGAGAAGGATATGAACTTCTTAAAGAAAATAATTCTTTTAATTTATTAATAGTTGACCATCATATGCCTGAGATGGATGGTCTCGCTATGTTGAAGAAAATAAGGGAAGAAGAAATAGAAGTACCACCCATAATTATGCTAACAACCGAGACGGATCCAGATTTTAAGAGAGAGATCAAAACAATTGGAATTGACTTTTTTATGTTAAAGCCTATTTCAGAAAAAAACCTCTCTAGGGTTATTGATAAGCTTACAGAAAAACGACCGGGTTAATACCAGGTCGCCTTTAGGTTTAAAATAAGCAATTCTTAGTGATGGTGTCTGTGAGTGGTCGGGTTAGTGAACTTTACTTTGAACTTAAGGTTGTAATCTGCTTTAGGGTCAAAGTTTTGCTCAATTGTTTGATCTATTTTAAACCTCATTTCCCAAAAACCATGATTCATTTTTGTGAAAAGTATTTTTGAAACTCTGTAGGATCCGTTGGAAAGTCTATTTATGACAACTGGCCTAGAGCCGTGTTCCATCCCATGCATAATCATCCATGGATAAACTTTAATAAACGGAAAGCTTAGAGGAGTGTATGAGTTATCTCCTGCTTTGTAGAAAAGAATATCAAGGGTTGAGTATTTAGTTATATTCATTGAATGATAACCTCTATGACCTCTTCCGTGTCTTCCAACATGTAAATTGGGGCCATTGACCCATTTGATTTCTGCACATACATCCAAGTCGGAAAAATAGAGGGGGCAGCTTTCATTATAGTCTTCTATCGTTTGCGAGAATGTAAGGGGAGTGAATAGTAATAAGGCCATAAAAAAAATGGATTTAAAGTTTAGAATTTTCATAGATTCTCCTATTAATTTGGTTTTTGGGTTTATTAATTTTAGTTATAAAAAAATCCGTTAAAGCGGCCACCTTTTTTGAACATTTAAAGAAAATGTTCTTGAAAGAGATGTGTTGTGAACAGGACCTAAAATCGTTTGGTCAGTTATAGCAAAGTGAAAAGAAGTATACCTTGAGTAGAGATAGCTTCCACTGGCCGTCGTATCCCAATAAAATTCGTAATCAGTTTTAAAACTTTTATTTGAAAAAGTAAGTGTTTGTGGTCCTTCATAGTTTGGTGATAAACTTATTCCCCACCTCCATGGATTATTACTGGGAGAAAAACCTGCGGAAAGAAGGGCACTTGCTCCAAGACCTGGTTCAAGAAGAAGTTTTCTTTTTGTAAACCTTCGCTTAAGGCCTTTGTGAATTTCGGCCATAAATTGTATATCTATAGACGATTTTGCTTTAAGAAATAAAGCACCGAGAGAGACAGAGGAGTGGCCTTGTCCAGTAACTTCAACTTTATCATAAGATTCTTTTTCGTAAATTGATGACCCTGTTGGAACGGTTATTTTTGAAAAGATGAAGACTCTGGGTAACCAATTAGAGTAAAAAACCTCAGGAAGAACTTCATAAGCTGCTTGAAGCTCTACATCTCCAAAATACTGATTGGACTTTCTAATTCTATTTTCATAATTTTGTTTAAAAAAATAAGGTAATCCCAGCCCTATTTGAATATAGTTATCAAAAAGGTATGAGCCCTGTAAAAAAATTTTTTGTGTTTTACTGTCATCTGAAGGGGTCCAAATTGTTTCCTTAAAGTTCGATAGCTGTTTACCTAAAAGTTTTGACCTTGTCATTGAAAGGTTTATTTGCGTTCGAGTGTCACCAGTAATGAGTGAGGGAAGACTAGAACCGCTCCCACAGCAGGATGCCCCCATAATTTTTAAGGGAAAAAAAAGAAGAGAGGACCAAAATAGGATCGGGGCCAGGTACTTAGGTTTTCTTTTCATTTCTGAGTCAGTTTCTTTTGTTTTTATGACGTATTATGATCCCATTTCAAAAAAATAAGATGAACTGTCAATAAGGTTATTACCTTGACATGAGTCTTCGTTTTTTAGGCAAACATCAACAAAAATCTGCCAATCTCCCTCCATATTAAAATAGAGCTCTTTGTTAACATACAAGTGTGGTTCAATGCGTTCGAATATGCCAGTGTCTGCCGGGCCATGACCCATCGAGGGCATGATGATAAAGATCCTAAACTCATAAGAGTCAATTAATTGAGTGAAGTTACCTCTCTGATCTTTAAAAGCAATACGAAATGATGATTCTTTGGATGAGCTTGGAAAAGGGCCTTTAAGCCAAGAAAAATGTCCTACAACACCAAGCTTTTCAAATTCCAATTTAATGGTTTCTTTCTCTTTCTTTTTAAAATCACTTTGAGATGAGGGTGTATTTGTTCCTTGTAAAAAAGCGGGTCCACAACCACTAAAGATGAGAAGTGATATCAAAATAAATGATTGTTTTAGAAAAAAGGTCATAATGTTATTCCATATTATAATAGACTGTTTATTAATTTATCTTGTTATAGAACATCCAATGGCACGAGCATAAATTTTTTCGAGAGGTTTCTTATTGCTTAACCTTGAAAGAGACTCTCTAAGGTAAAATTTTGTTGCAAATTTAAAGTTAATTGAGTTTGTAATTCCACCATGGAAGAGTAGTTTGCCTTGTTCACTTACTACAAAGGTGTGGGGTGTTTTAATGGCCCTAAAAGAGTTTGCTAGCTTCAAATTTTTATCAAATAGAATGGGAAAGGATAGGCCTTTTTTTTTAAAAAAGGATTGGATTTCTTTTTTGATGCCTTTTTTATTTGAATTGATTCCAATAAATAAAAATTGGGGGAATTTTTCTTGTAAATCCATTAGGTGGATCAAGTGCGAATTTGAACATGGGCATTTTGAGGATAGGAAGGAAATAACGGTTCCTTTAAGGTCTTTTTGTGAAACTGATTTTTTAAAATCCCATTTAAACATTTTGTTTTGGAGAAGGTTAAAGGCCTCTACTTTTTTTGGAAGGTTAAAGTTTTTTGGTTCTGAAAGAGAAGCCCTGACATTTGTTAGAGGCGCCATTATCATTAAAAAAAATAAAATCGAGTGAAAGGTCTTTTTCATAGGAGCGGGATAATACAAAAACTTTTAAATATCTGCAATCGAAAGATTAAAGGAGTCGTTAAGTTGACCGCAGGCAGCAAGGATGTCATCTCCTTTCGTCTTCCTCACAGTTGTAAAGAGACCTTGCTTTACTAGACGTTGTTTAAATTCGTAAATATGGGTGAGGGGGCTGCTTTGAAAAGAGGAGCCTGGGAAAGAATTTGTTGGTATGAGGTTAATTTGGCACGGGAGGTCTTTAAGAAGTTCTACCAAATGGTGGATGTCTTGCTCTCGGTCATTTTGCCCTTGGATCATGATGTATTCGAAGGAAATTTTTTTTCTTCCGCTAAAGGAAATGTCCTTAAGTGTTTTTACAAGACCTTTCAGACCATAGTTTTTATTAATAGGCATAATCCTATCCCTCAATTCATCCGTTGCGGCATGGAGCGAGACTGATAGGTTAATGGGTGGTAACTCACTCCACCTTTTAAGTGCGGGGATGTGGCCTACTGTGGAAAGGGAAATTTTTCTTGGTGCAAAATTTAAACCCCTTGGTTCTAAAAATATTTGGGATGCTTTTTTGACCGCTTCAAAGTTGTGGAGGGGTTCTCCCTGTCCCATATACATAATATTCTTGAGGGGTTTTATCATGATCTTTTTATTTTCTGAAATCCATTTTTTAATGAACAAAACCTGGCCTACAATCTCAGGCGTTTTAAGGTTTCGTAAAAGTCCCTTTTTTCCTGTAAAACAAAAAGTGCAACCAAATGCACAACCAACTTGGGTTGAAAGGCAAAGTGAATAGTGGTTTCGAAATGGAATAAGGACTGTTTCAATTAACTTTTTATCTTCAAGTGAAAAAAGAAACTTTGTTGTCTGGTCATTTGATTGCTGAATCTTAACCTCTTTAAAAAGGTCAAATGATACTTCTTCTTGCAACCAAGTTTCCCACTGGGTGGGGAAGTTCCATTGTTTGATATTAGTGTTTAGATCCACATAGACTTTCTTAAAGGCTTCTTTTGCCCAAAAAGTAGGAAGAGAAGTCCTGTTTTTGGAAGAAGGAGTCGCTAATTCTTCTAAAGTAAAATTAAAAAAAGATTGCTTCAAAGGTTTACTCCGGGACCACTCTCTCATAAGCCTGTGCAAAATACTCTTTTTTAGGGATACCGTCTATTTGAACTCGTTAATAAAATGGGGAAGTTGTTGCAAGGTGTTATTTTGTGCGCTGAAAAAAGGTAAAATAGAAGGGTATATTGGTCGTGATCATATCCTTTAGAGGAGGGGAGAGTGCCCTTTCCATTTATTAGTTCCCTATTCGTCACAATGCTGTTGATATTGGGGATTCTCTATGAGCCACATCCAATAAAAGATTCCTTTAGTTTTTTACCTGATAAAAAAAACTTTTTAAAAAACTCGCCTAAGCTGGCCAAAAAAAGACAAGAATTCACTAAAGAGAATTTAAAGCCGATCACAAAAATAATAAAAGATAAAGTTCCGATGATTGCTGCTGCTCATAAGAAAAAAGAAGGATTCCCTAAAAACTTTTTTGGTGAAGAAGAACAATATGAAGTTGTCGGAGGCGATACTTTGATGCTTATAGCTTTTAAGCTCTTTGGAGACTACCATTTCTGGAAAGAACTTGCTAAATGGAATCAAGGCTTCTTGGGCAAAGGATACGATCTTGATATAGGGATGAATCTTAAGTTTTTTAAATTGAAAACAGAAAGTCCCTGGCCTCCAGAAGGAAATCCCTACATGATTAAAAAAGGAGATTTCTTGACAAAAATTTCTCAAAAAATTTATGGTACTTCGAAAAAGTGGAAAAAAATATTTAAGAGAAATAAATTAATGATAAAAAACCCAAATTTAATCTTTGCTGGATTTACACTTTTTTACGACTCAAAGGCCCTCAAGCTATAAAATTAATTTTAGGAACTCTTTTATGAAGTTTTGCTCTGATTGTGGTGAAAAAGTTATTTATAAGGTGCCGGAAGGCGATAATATAAAAAGGGCCTGTTGTCCAAGCTGTGGGGCAATTCATTATGTTAACCCAAAAATAATTTCAGGTTCTCTAATCTATCAGGGGGAGAAAGTCCTATTGGCAAAAAGGGCCATTCCTCCTAGAGAAAACTTCTGGACTATTCCTGCAGGTTTTTTGGAACTTAAAGAAAGTACAGAAAATGGGGCCATTAGAGAGGTAAGGGAGGAAGTTAATGCTGAAATAAAGGTTGAAAGGCTTTTGTCTGTAATAGATATCGTTCATATTTCTCAAGTTTATATAATTTATCTTTCAAGCTTAAAGGGAAACTCTTTTTCTCCTGGAGTAGAAAGCTTGGATGCTAAACTGTTTAGTGAAGAAGAAATACCATGGGATGATTTGGCCTTTGAGTCGATTAAAGAAACGCTTAGGTTTTATTTTAAAAACTTCCCATATTCGGAAAGAAATAAAAAAAGAGAGGATAATTTAATTCTTCGAATGTCCATTGATCAGAAATTTTAATCATCTATGGTTTAACTTTCAACGATAGATTTAACGTAAATTTAGCAACAGGTTCATCTCCGAGGACTTTGGGTACTGTGGCGGTAATAATGACTGGGATATTGTGTCTTTCGCCGGTTGAAAGGGCTTTTTGAATAAGGTCTTTGATTTCTTGGTTTTGTTCACTCGTGAAGTGAGTTTCACCTTCGGCCCTTTTGTAGAACTCTGCACTCATATCTTTAAAGATTGGTACGATATTTTTTTTAATCCTTAGAACTTCAAGAATAACAGGAAAGCCCGCTGTTAAATCAGCTCCAGCTGTCATGCAAGCAAAATAAACAGAATTAACATGGTTCTTTGTTTTTCTATTAAGAGGCATAGAGAGGGTGCACTTTTTTTCATCTCTTTTGACCATTTTAAGTCCGACGAAATTTACAAGAGGAATTTTAAAAAATCCTATGTACCTCAAAATTAGGTTGTCTTGTACTCTTTGAGGAATCCAGTCCCATAGTAATTTTTTTAGCATACTCTAACCTCTTTCTAGGGCCAGTTTAACCCGAAGACCTTTCAAATACAATGTGTGGAGCAGTCCTTTTCTTCTTTGCCTTTATTTAAAAATTTAAGGGTGAGAATTGAAAAAATGATTGAGGGCATAGTAAAGGAAAAGTAAAAAAAGTAAGTAAGCGTGATAACGATATTAGTATATTGGATTCCCCCTATTCTCATCCAATAGCCACTACTTTGACCGATTTGCTCAATAAAATACCAAGAGTTTAAAAGGATCATGATCATTATAAAATAAACTAGGTTTGGCCTTTCTGTTTTTAAATCTAATGAGGACGCTTTTAATGATAATTTATGTAAGGCCCAGCAATAAAGACTTCCAGATAGTATAATTGGAATTGGGAAGTTAAAAGGTCTAAGGTAAAAAAATGAATGAGGATAAATCATACCTAAAGAACCAAAGTAAACATCGTTTATGACTTCCAAAATAAATGTCATTGGAAGACTGTAAAGCAAGATAAACTGTTCTAACTGGTTTTTCTTCCTTCTTTCCCAATTAAAAATTAAAAACCATACCAAGAGTATGAAAGATTCAAAAAAAAGTGTCATTTCTCTACCCTTTAAAAAAATAAAAACTACAAGCAAGTTGAAATATAAAAAAGAGGAAAAAATATAGCCTCACTTTGTCTCTAATCAAAACTGATACCTCTTGATTCTTTTTGTAAAGAGAGTCTTTATTAAAAAGCTTATGAAGAGAAAGAAAAATAGCTAAAAAAAATGGAAAAAGTAAAATAGTGTGCTTTTTTACCTGTAAAACGTAAAAAATGGCCAATAAAAAGATACATAAATAGAGAGTTTTTTTATAATAATTCAATTGAAAAAGAGCCGAATTTTTTATCCAAGAATTAGGTTCTATATTTTGATCTATGATTGCACTCATAATATTACCGGCAAGAAATAAAAAACCAAAAATACTTCCTGATAAAGTAAAGAGTAGAGGCGAAATTTTTTTAATTAAGTTTAAATCGATAAGAATAAGATGGCCGATACTTGATCCTAAAAAACCATAAACAAAGTGAATAAGAAATGATAGGGGGCGACTGCTTTTAAAATGGGTCACTGGGTGTGAGTAAAGGACACCCAAAAAGAAAAAAAAGCTATTTAAGATTAAAATAGACAGATGATTATTATAGATTTTAAAAGTTAGTAGATTAATAAGTATAATTAAAAAAATAAAGATTAACCTCTTTTGCTGAGAAATACTTCTTGTATATGTTTTTCTAGGATTATTTAAATCTGTTGGGAAATCGTAAAAATCATTAATAACATAAACAAACTGGTGATTAAGTAAAATAACTATCAAAAGAGGGAAAAGGTATAAGTAATCAAAGGTTAAAAAAGGAGAGGGATTAAAGATAATAATAATAAAAAGAGTCGGAAAAAATCCTTGTATTGATTCTAAAAATCTAAAATTTTTTAAATATACCATCTCTTTGACACATTTTTTGTTCCATTTTAGCATATATAAATGGAAGGTTGGTTTAATTTATTTAAAAATTCAGGAAAAGGTGACAATTTAAAAAAAAATGGCCAGAGCCTTTTTTTACTTTTTATTTTATATTTCTTTTTTTTCTTTTTTCTTTTTCTGCCTTATCCTCTAACAAAAACTTTGCCTGGTAATTGTGATACTTGGCTTGCAGTGGCGCTTTCAAATAACTACTTAAAAAATATCCTAACATTTTTTACTGAGGGAGAGTCTTTCAGATCACTTTACCCTGTTAAGAATATATTTTCTTTTGGTGAGGCATCGCCAGGGTTGGGACTCCTATTTATTATTTGTAAGGCCCTTTTATGGAATGATTTATGGGCCTATTTTCTCTATCTGGTTTTACAGTTATCTTTGACTTCTTTTTCTTTTTATTTGTTTGCAAATATTTTTGTCAATCACCGTTGGGCTTCTTTTTTAGGAGGGCTTTTCTTTTGTACAGGACATTTTGTTTTTTCAAATATCGATGATACCTTAATAATTTTTTATTTTCTTCCTTTTCTTTCACTTTACTTTTTACATAGAAGTTTTAAATCTATTAATAAAAATGAGTTTATTATTTCATTCCTGTTGTTAGGAGTGACTCCTTACTTTTCTTTTTATCTATATTTTTATTATGTCCTAATTTTATTGATTACTTTCTTTTTTTATAAAGAAGAAACTAAAAAATTTGGACACCTTTTTGTGCTCTCAACTTTTTTCCTCTCTATTATTGTTTCATCACCTTTAGTACTTTTCTACGTACAGAATTCTTCTAATTCCTCTTTTGTAAACCCTTATAATTTGTCTATGGTTATAAAAAGTACAAGCCTTCAAGGGGCCGACTTTTTTAAAGCATTACCCAATAACTTAATGAAAATAAGTTCTCATACGGATAGTATTCAAGACCCTTTTTGGGCCCTACTAAGGAGGCATGCTTGGATTGGTTTTGTTTTGCCGTGCTTGGGTGCTGCGGGTTGGTTTTTAAATAAAGGAAAGAAGATAAGCCGAACGATAATTTGTATTGGTCTTTTGGG
The DNA here is from genome assembly GCA_002474345.1 of Bacteriovoracaceae bacterium UBA7317. Lineage (GTDB taxonomy): Bacteria > Bdellovibrionota > Bacteriovoracia > Bacteriovoracales > Bacteriovoracaceae > UBA7317. Next base: position 15,346 of record DKQD01000121.1, on the reverse strand, counting down.
GCTATTTTTATCTTTTGGTCCCACAATTTATATTTTTGATCTAAAAATTTCTTCCCCTGTGTCCTTAATTTATGAATGGCTTCCTTTAAGTTCTTTTTTAAGAGTTCCCTTGAGGGCCTTTTTTATAACTCTTATAGCTTTATGCTTCTTTTCTTGCTTTTCGTTTAAATACTTTTTTGAATTGAGCAAAAAAAATAAGGCTTTAAGCTTTTTATCTTTAATTTTTTTAATTTCATTTTACTTTGTTGAAAATATACCTTTCCCTTTAAAGAAATACCCATCCTTCTCTCTTGAAAAACCTCCTCTTTACTATCAAAGAATAGATAAAGTTTATAAACCCAAAGTCGTGTTAAATCTTCCATCCTTTATTCAATTCGATTTTTTAGATTCAAAGGAAAATTTGTATAGTTTTAATAGAGAAGTTCTCTATATGAATTGGCAGACAAAACTATCTCATCATATCGTTAATGGCGTTAATGGATATGTACCAAAGCGTAGAATGAAACTTCAATCGACCCTACAAAATTTTAAATCACCTGGCTCCTTAAAAAAATTAAAAAATATGGGGGTTGAAATGATTCTTGTTCACAAGAACCTTTTCAAAGGGGTAAGAGAAGAGGAATATTTTTCTTTTAAGGCCCTTAAGGGGACGAAGATATTAGAAAATAAAAAAACTCATATGCTCTTGGCCTTATAAATTTTAAATTAAAAGCTAGAAAATATGCCAGATTAAAAAGAAGGAAAGTCCCGTTAGGTGTAAGTAAAAAATAGGTCTTTCATCATAGTTATCCCGAACAATGAGGCAGTATTGAATTAAGCCTGCCAGAGCAAAAAGTGGAAGAAAATAAGGACTTACGGGGAATATTTTTTTAAACCAAAGGAAAGAGAGAGGATAACTCACGAGGAAAAAGAGGCCTATAATTCTTTTGCCCCACCATTCACCAAAGATAATGGGAAGAGTTTTTATACCTTCTTTAGAATCGCCTTCTGTATCTTTAAGGTCTATAAAGTTCAATATAAGGCCAAAAGAAATAAAAAGTGGCCAGACAAGGTCGAAGTCTATTTTTAAATTTGATTCAATTAAAAAATAACCACTGTAAATCATAATAATCGATGCAGAAGAAAGGATAAACTTTGATAGGAATGGAATTCTCTTAAGCCTTAGAGGAGGGCTTGAATAAATAAAATAAAGGCCTGTAAAAAGGATGTTAAAGAAAAGCCACTCGAAACCCAAAAGTGAAGAATAAAAAAAACTTAAAAAAAGAGAAAGAGTGCCTACCTTTTTGTAGGTATTTAGTTCTATATCTTTTGTAATTAAAGGCCTTAATTTATTTGAAATTTTGTCAATATCAAAATCGTAAATATTATTGATGACTATTGAAAAAAGACAAGCAAAGAAAATGGATATTGGAAAAAATACCATTTTCGACCATGTATCGATTGACCAGGAAAAAGCTTTTTCTCCCAAAAAATTACCACAAAAGGTTCCTAAGAAAAACATTAAAAGGTAATGAAATATCCTTTCGAGTCTCAAATCTTTTATTAAGGCAAGGATTAACTTTGAATTATATTTATAAAAAAGAAAACCAAAGATAGGAAGCAATCCAAGAGAGTAAAAGAATGAAAAATATTGATCATTTATTTTGTAATTGAGTGAAAAAATTGACAGGAAAAACTTCCAAACAAAAGGAGTCATTCCAAAAAGGAAAATACTTGAGTAAATAAGTAATGCCAAGAATGCACTTTTTAAAAGTGATACATTTTTTAACAGGGAGTAGGTAAAAACACTAATAACTCCAACTAGGACTTCCGTCTTGATTCCTATCGTCGCTCCCGATCCTTCATAGCTACCCCAGAACGTCAGGTACTTCTTAAAAAGATCTTGATGAATATTTGGAACATAATAAGTCATTGTAAGACCTTCTCCTTGACTCCAAATTAGATCTACAATGGGGGGAAGAAGGAGGATGGAAAAGAAGACCAATACAACTTTTCCAATTTTTTTTGGATCTTCCTTTAAAAAAATAACCAAAATAGCCGTTATTTGCATGGATAAATAAAGGAAGCTTAAATTGAAGTGAAGGATATTATCAAGCCTAAATGTGGAGCCATTTGAAAAGTGTTCTAAGAAATTTCTTAAAAACATTATGAAAAAAAAGGTTAAACTGAACGCCAAAAGTCCATCTTTAGAGTTTTCGACCTTTGAGATGTTCTGAATAAGTTTGTCTTTCAAATTATTTACCATAGAAATCAACCCCGATAAATTGGATATTTAAATTATCCCAAATCAAAAATGGGAAGACAAATGAAAATGAGGGAGGGTTTTCCCAAGGATAAGTTGACTTTTATTTTATGGTAGAATAATCGAAAAAAGTTCCATTTATGTTATTTGAGAAGTTAAAAAACAATAAAATTCTGATTTCAATGGGAAGCGAAAAAGGGTTCTCACTTATTGAACTCACGGTTGCGGCAGGGCTCATTGGTATTTTGAGTTTAGGCATTTTTCAAACAATTCAAAATGCAACCAATATTTCCTACGGAAGTTCACAGAAAGTAGAAATATTTCAGCTTTTGGCTCAAATTAAAGGAAGTCTCCAAAATAAAGAAAAATGTAGAGAGAATTTAAAGGGTCTTAACCCGATTGATGGAGTTTCTTTAAAAAAAATTGGACGAGTGGAAACGAATAAGTTTTATGGCACCGGCGGAGGGCGAGTTAAAGTCCTTTCAATAGATTTAAAAAACTATAATAAAGAGACATCGATATCAGACTTAGAGGTCGTTTTTGAAAGGTACGCGGGAAAAGAAAAAAAAGTTGTTCAAGAAAAAAGAGTTTTAAAAATAAAAACCAATTTAAATCCACAGGATATACCGGAAGGTGAAAGAAAAGATCCGAAATTAATAAATGATTGTGTTACAAATACAGACTCTTACCTGAGAGATAATTGCGAAATTTCTTTTGAAGGTGATTATTCAAATCAAAAAAACTGTAAATCAATAACTATCAGAACTTCCCCTGAAAAAGATTTTGCTATTAACTCTAAAGACAATGTTGTTATCAAGTCTTCTGGTACTGGTCAACAGAAAGGGGATATTAAAGTCAGTGGTTATTCCAAGGCCAGAAATCAAAATGTTTCAAATGAATTAGCCGTTCAGAATAATGTAGTTGTTGGAACCAGCAATAAAGTTCAAATGACATTAAAATCAAGTTCTGATGCCCTTACCCTTATGGGTTTTAAAAATACGCTCAAATCAGTAAAGATTAATACGAATACGGGTAAAAAAATAAATTTTAAGATCGAAAAAAATAATTTGGTTTTAGATGCTGATGATTCTTTCGAACAGTTAATAATAGATTCAAGTAATCAAGATTTGGTCGAATCATCATTAAGTTCAAAGAAAGGAGTGATTGCGACTAGGCAGTGGACTTATCAAACTTTAGCCTATCTCTTTAGTAGGGCCAAAACTGATGTCTTCAATAAATATATAAAAGACGCAATAGACAAAATAAAAAATGACCAAATGGAAAAAACAATTGTAGCAGCAGTTGGTAAACATATGTGTCAAAGGTATTTTAAAAGCTTTGTATGGGAAGGCGGTATTTGTAAGCCAGATGTGGAATGTGGAGAAAACGAGCTTTTGACCGTTAAGGAAGACTTTTCAGATGGGGGTGTTCCTAAATTTATTTGTCAAACAATTCCAGATTGGAGGTGTGTTAATAGAAAGCCAGCTTCAGGAAATAGTGGAACTGGTAAATGCTATAAGTGTGGAAAGGGACCGCAGACGGTCAACCGCTGTGGGTTTTAGACTATGTCAAAACTAAGAGAAAAAATATTAGCTTTTGTAAAAAGGGAAACAGGTGCGGCCCTCATCCAAGTAATGTTGATGAGTGGGCTACTTGGTGTTGTCAGTCTGGGGATCCTTTACCTTAATGACTCCATTCAAACTGTTGCTACAGTGACGGCCCAAAATATGGAGGTCTTTCAATTATTTAAGAGAGTTCAAACAAATCTAAAAAATAAGGAGACTTGTGACGCTACTTTTAAAGGGGTTTCTCCTTTAGGTGGTGGCACCAACATAAAAGCGATTAAATCGTTTGTTCAGGGAAAGAATATTTTCGAACAGGGGATTGAATATGGTCAGGGAAGAGGAAAAATAACAATCCAAAGAATGACGTTAAAAGATTATAATAACGGTACCTCTGTTTTTGAAATTGCATTTAAAAGGGGAGAAAAAGACACAGGATATTCAGTTAGAAGGCTTAATCTTAATACAAGAATTGATAACGGAGTAGTTACTGAGTGTCTTTTAGATGATAATAAACTTGCCAAAAATAATTGTGAAAATGGTTTTCTAGGGAGCTTTTCTGATGGAGTTAATTGTAAATCCATAAAAGTAACTCATGGTCAAAACAATAATTATGCAATTAAAACTTTTGGAAATATAGAGGTAGAAAATAATTTAGAGGCAGCTAATCTTATCACTACCGAATTGGATCAAGAAGTTAGAAACGAGGTTAATGTAAAAACTGAAACAAAATCGGGTGGTGTTATTTTAGGCGATACTAATCAAGCAAAATTGAAAGCAGATTCTCAAGGTTTATTTATTATTAATTTAAAGGAAAAAGGAAATAAACTAAAGGCACTTGATTTTCTTCTCTCAAAAAGAATTTCATTTAAGTTTGAAGGTGATAATCTCATTATTGATGGAAAGAACCTTGATAATTTACACCTAAAGAGGTTTAAATCGCAAAAGAATTATGTAAGAGAAGATTCAATATCAAAAACAAACCCTAAAGGCATTGTCGCCACAAGGGCATGGTTTTATAAAAACCTGGAAAGTCAATTTTCAGATACTAATAAAGAGCAAATGCAAAAACTTGTTGAGGATGCTCTTGAAAGTATTGAGAATCAAGCCTTAAACGTGAGAAAAAATAAAGAGGACGTCGTCTTGGCTTTCGGGAGGAATATTTGTTCAAATTACTATAAGCAAGACTATGAATGGGACGAAGTTAATAAGGAATGTAAATTAAGAGACACCAATATTAGAAATTGTTATGCGGGTACTTATGAAGAGTCCGGTTTTGTTTCCGGCTCAAGTCAAAAGCTTTTTTGTAAAAAGTATAGAACTTCAACAATAATAGCAAATTGTATAAGAGAAGAAATTCCTTGCCTTAAAACGAGAGGTATTGGCTCCTTCTTTAACACAATTGGTTCTTGGTTTGGCGGAGTGGATTTCAACGCTCTTCCTTGTGTTCCAGGTTATCCAAATAATCCGGGACCCCGTACTCATGAATTTGATTGGGCCAACAAACAAGTTGTCCACGTTGCTAATACGGATGCTGAGGGAAGATGCCAGGAGTTTAAAGTAAGATCTGGAAGTGTTCCAGCGACACCACCATCTGGTGGAAACCCGGTTGCTTCTATCCCATCACCTTGTGATAATGCTATCAACCCTGGTGCTAATGGACAAACTCGAATTACTGGTAATAAATGTGAAAGGATTGAAATTCAGGAAATGTCCTATTCCAAAAGTAATCAAGCCGGGTGTGATAATGACCTTGGAAAGCATAATAGTTTTTATAATGGTGGAAAATGTTGGTTTTATGTTTATAAAAAGCAGTCTTGTTCTGCACAGGTAGTGGGTGGTTCGACTGTTACGTGTTCTAATTCTGTTGGTACAACTTCTGATTGTTCGGATAGTGGAGGGGCTTCCCTTTGTTCAGTAATTGGTGGCGAATGGGAAGTCGTTGAGCTTGATAGTTACGACTCAGATATCAATGAAGTTTGGAACCAGCTGAGAACCGATGAGGGTTTTGCGACTAATTAATTTGTTGATTATTTAAGAGACCACTTTGATTAAAATTAAAGGGTATGTGATTTGAACTCATTTTTAAAAAGAGTTAATTTTAAAGAAGAAAAAGGATTTTCAATTCTAGAAGTTCTTATTGCCGCAGGAATCCTTGGTGTAGTAAGTTTGGGAGTCATGCAATTCGCTGAAAACTCTGGAGGTCTCGCTAGAAAAATAAATCAGGAAACTGAAATTTTTAAAATGTTAGATACGATTCGTTCTGTCCTGGATAATGAAAAGGTTTGTGACGATACCTTTAGTGGAAAAAGTCCTCACGGAGAGGGCGATGATATAAACGCTATTAATTTTACAAACTCCTTCAAAAAAGCAGACTCGATAAAAGCAGGTAAAACTTACGGTGTAGGCAGCAGTAAATTTAAAATTTCAAAAATGAAAATCAAAAATTATACAAAGGGTAGGGCGGACTTTGAAGTCACTATAGAGCCTTTGAGGTCGATGCAAATTGTGAGAAAGATTCCAATTTTTCTTAATCTTGTCTCCAGCTCTGGGAAAGCCGCTATCAAAGATTGCATGTCTGACCGTGACACCTTCCTTTCAGGAGCGTGCCAAACTTTGGATGGTGATTTTAGCGACTTAAAAAGATGTCGTTCTATTGTTCTGAGTAAAGAGGATAATCAAGAGACAGCACTTGAAGCTACAGGAAATGTTATCTTAGAAAAAAATTCTGAAAATGGTCAAAATCATACTGGAGATTTGTCCGTTACAGAGTTAATAACATCAAAAGATCAATTGACTAAAGGTGATTTAATCATTTCAAATTCTGGAAGTGAACCTGAAGATACCACTCCAAAATTAACCCTTGGTAATAAAGGGACTTTGGCAACCTTATACACAAAAGAAAAAAATATATTTAATCTTGACCTCTCTCCTCAGGGGCAGCCCTTTTTTAGGCTTGAGTTTGATGGATCTAAGTATTTTGAATTTTCATCGACAGCTATTGAAAACTTAAGTTGGAAAACGTCTTTTAAGAGGATTAAAATTGAAAATTTCAATAAAGCAGATCTTTATGATTTTAATTTAAGCAGGTCGGATGAGGATGCAGAAGAGGGATATGTCGCAACAAGGGAATGGGTTCATAATTACCTAAAAAGTCTTTTTGACCCAGATATTGCTAATCCAGTTGATAGACTTGTCGAGGGAGCCCTATCTGATATTGCTTCTGACGGTCTTACCAAAGAAACAATGGCTAAAGTTTTTGCCAGAAAAATTTGTAGCACCTTTTTTAACGATACATTTGCATGGGATGATGAGAAAGGCTGTTACCCGATTCCTACCTGTGACCAAAGTGATGAGCACTTTCTATTCTCCTCAGAAAGTGTAAGTGGAGCTGTTGGTTTTAATTGTAAAAAGTTTCCAGAAATGGTTTGTAGCAAAGAAGTAAGCTTTAAAGCTTGGCAGAACTGGTGGGATGGTGATACTAAGCATTATATGGCCTTTCGAGCAGCTCCACTTTACAAAGAAAACGGAAATTGGAAAATTTGCACAGAGGTTCAATTTGTCCACGACGGTAGTGCTATTCCTACAGTTACAGGGGACGCTGGAGATAAAGGCGGTGATACCGGTTCTGGCCCAAGTGACCTTTTTACAAATTGTTCCTACTCCGGAAACCCTTGCTCCATTAGTGTTACCGGAAGCGAAACACCAGTTGAGCTTCAAAATAAACAAAATAATTACAAGGACTGCCTCTTAGAGTCAAAAAATTACTGTGTTTTAAATGCTTCTTGTCAGGGGGCTATTGAAACATTTATGAATGAGGATACTGGCTTCATTCATCCATGTTTAACTAGCACTACAAATTTTTGTAAAACAGGAAGCAATACTTGTGTTGAATGCAACAAAAATGATGAATGTAGTCCTCCAAAAAAATGTATTTCTAATAAATGCTCTGATTCTATTGATTGGAGTAAATCTAAGCAAGTCCGTTGCTCGACAGGAAGCGGCATTAATAAAGCTAGGGCGTGCTGCGCAGGTATAGGCAGGCAGGCAGTAACAGTTGCTGATATCGAAAAAGATAAGTCAAAAGCCTGCAATGAGATAGGGAGGTGGGATATTGTAGCCATTCTTGGAGGGAAGTTCGATGGTCGTGGTTACGGCTGCAAAATTACTAAAGGGACTTCAGGAGGGGCCGGTTTTGCTTTATGTAGATAATTCCATATTCTAAAAACAATGATTTTTATTTATAAACCAATTTTCAAAGGCACCTCAATTTAGGGGAGGTCAATAAATTCATTTGTTCCTTTTGATATTAAGCATTTAAATTAAGGCAAGTCCTCATTTTTATTAGGAATACCATACAGAAAAGCTCCGTTTAGTCCGATAAAATAGACTAATATAAAGGACTTTTTTGCTTGGGTATGTTTGTAAAACAAATTTTTTCTCCATTCTCCTCTCTTTTCAAAAAACTCTTTCGTCAGAGTTGTAAACTTGCGTTCATTTTTAACTTCGTTATTGTCCAACTTCCGCCAATTTACGCCCAAGAAGAAAGTAAATTTATTCAAATGTCAGCTGATGAATGTAACCAACTTGAGTCCCGTGAAGAAAAAAGAGATTGTTTAAAAGAGATTGGAGCTTCTGAAGCTGGGATAGGAGATGAAGCTGAGTTTAAGACTGGAGCTGAAGTTACCAAAAATTTGATCACTGCTGCAAGGATGGCCTTAACGGTTATCAACATGGTGGCGACAAAACAATCGGGTGGGAAAAGTTGTAAGTCTCAAAAGCTCTTTATGGCCTCTGGACTTGTTGATATGGCAAGCCAGCTCTTTGTCACTTTCTACTCCAAGAAAAAACTAGGTGAAGTTAAGAAGGATTATGAAAACCTTTATATTTCAAAAAAGTCTGATAAAGCTCAAACTGCCGTTTTTGAATTTCTAATTAAGGAGCAAGAGGTAGTTATTCATGTTTCTAAACATTCAAGAAATGCTTATGCCTTAAGTACTGGTCTTTATGGTGTTTCTCTAGCAATGGCCATTTATGAGATGACCCCCTTTGGAGTGGCCGATGCTTGTGTGGGCGCCCCAAAGCAAGATAAAGACATAGCAAAAGAAGAGCCTAAGCCTGAACCGAAAGCAGATTCGAAAGCGGAACAAAAGCCAAAGCAAGACTACTTGAAAAAAGATGGAAGTAAGGACTATGGTGAACATGCCAAAGGTAAAAAAACCGATTACTCAAACGTAAAGTCAAAAACTAATATCGATAAATCAAAGTCCTATGGAACTGACCGCGATGTTGAAATAAAACTTACACCCAAGCAGCAAGCAACAACAGCTCCAAAACCAACAACAACTCCTAAACCGACCACAACAGCTAAACCGACAATTTCAAAGCCAAAGCCACCACCTAAAAAACCTTTTAAAATTCCAACCTATGAGAAGAAAGATTGGTCAGGAGTTAAATCGAAAATAGATACAGGGCTTCCTTTTTTGAGAATACCTAAAGAAGAGCTTGAAAAAGTTAAACCTTTTAAAAAGATAGATCCGCTTTTTCATGTAGAACCTGATGAGTTAGCGAATGTTGATTTAAGAAAATTGGAAAAATGGTTTTTTAATGAAAAGAAATGGAGTCATTTTAATCAAAGGAGGCTAGATCCTCTTTTATCAAGCCACTTAAGAGATCTTGATTTTAAAATAAAAAGTGACTCTGATCCGCGGCTCCATCAAGTAAGAGAGTTTCTTCAAATGGCAAGAACTCTCAACCATAACCTTTTTTCTCTCTTCATTCCAGAGGCCCAAGCGGCGCCTGGTCTTTCACAGTTGAGGAAGGGTCTTGGGAAGGTGGCCGCTTTCTTTCAAACTTCACCAGGAATTGCTATTCTTTGTGGTATGTCTCTCACCTTTGCAAGTATTCTTCTATCTGAAGCCGTGAAACAAATTAAAAGTAGTGAACAAAATATCGATAAAGTGAGGAGTATGTTGGCCCAGATGGATGAATATGAAGGGGAGCTTTTCTTTACGTCAAAAGAGGAGGTCGATCGGTTCTGTTATACAGGAAGTGGAAAAGAGCATCCATCAAGAGGAAACCTTCAGGTTTGTCAGGATTATTATGAAGGGACAACCCCACCTTTAAATGGAGCAGTACCCTCTGTTTCAACCGCCCCAAACCAAGAGGATTCCTCAATGTACTGTCAGGACAAAAATAAAAACGTTGATAAAGATTGCAAGTGTCAGGCAACTAACGATTGCTACTCAATTCCCCTGAGTCTTTTTATGGCCAGTGGAAGCTTAGGAAATGCTCTAGCGCCAACTGCTAAAACATTAGCCGGTAGTACCAATAGTGTTTTAAATTCACCTGGGACTGCTAGCAAGCTCAATGTAAATTCATTAAATAAAGCTGCAGCAAGACTTAAAAAAATTAACAAAAAAATGATTTCTATGATTAATAAAATGAGGAAACGGAGAGGACTAACACCACTTCCGAAAAATGGAAATAAAATAGGCCGGAGGTTTATGAATTCTATTATGTCTCCTGAAAATCTAAATTGGGTAAACCGAAGAACCTTCGGTGTTTTAGCGAGAGACCGGGCGCCAATAAGAGAGACTTCTTTATCAAGACAAATGGCAAGGGTATCAAGAAAGATAGGTCTTAAACCAGTTAGTCAGGGTCTTAGGATTCCTATGAGGAGAGAGAGGAAGGTTGCCGAAATGAAGGAAGTCAAAGAAGATAAGAGTTATATGAAAAAAATTTACCGCTATAAGGTTAACGATATCGTTCAAAATAGGGAGATACTGCTTTTTAAAATTATTTCAAGCCGCTATATTAGATCTTTGAAAAAAGTTGATTATTAAATTTTTAAGAGAAGGAAGGTTGTGATAGTTTCAGGTTTATTTATTTATCCAGTAAAGTCCGCCAAAGGGATCCAGCTTGATGTAATGGATTTTGATTCCTTAGGCCCTCTCTTTGATAGGCGTTTCATGGTTATTGACGGAGAAAATAAAATGTTAACCCAAAGAGAATGTCCTATTTTGTCCACCTTAAAAACTCAAATAAACTTTGAAAAGAAAGAGTTAACCCTTTCTTTTCAAAGTAAAGATGAAAAAGAAGAAATGCGTTTATCGCTTTCCATGAAAGAAGAGGATTATACAAATAACAAGTCGGTGGATGTCCAAGTTTGGAGAGATAATGTCCAAGGGCTATATTGTGAGGAGGAAGCCGAGTTATTTTTGACTAAATTTTTAGAAAGAAAGGCCCGTATGATTTTTACTTCTCAAAATAGGAAACGGCCGGTTCCTCAAAATGAAGGTCACGGTATGTCCTTTGTCGATAGCTCTCCCTTGTTGGTAATCTCAGAGGAATCCCTTTTTGACTTAAATAAACGCTTAAAAAAAACTCTCACCATGGACCGCTTTAGGCCTAATATTGTCTTAAGTGGGGGGGAGGCTTTTAGCGAAGATGAACTCAGCGAATATAATATAGGTGACGCCCGACTTAAAAGTTTTAAAAGGTGTTCCCGCTGTATAATGGTCACTATCGATCAAGAGAAGGGGCAAAAGTCAGACATCGAACCCCTAAAAGTTCTTAACTCTTATAGGTCCTTTGAAGGTGGAGTTATGTTTGGTGTAAGTGCTTTCAATACAAATGCTAAGAAAATTAAAAAGGGAGACCATGTAGAGGTTTAAAGAAGGTGGTTTTTAATTGATTGGTTCATCACACTCAAAGTGTGTTTCCCCGATAAAAACCCTTACGATATTTCCTGAAGGCTCTTCACATACCCAATAACAACGACCGGATTCCTCTCTTTCAATAAAAAGGTCATTAATATAATCAAGCTTTTTATATTTCGTATAAATGACATCAAGAACATTGGAGGCCTTAACAATCGTTTCGAGGTTGTGTGAGCAAGTTCTATCCAAAAAAGTCTCGACATGCTTTTTGGATTCTCTGGCGGCTTTTTTTATTTCTGTGGTTTTCACTATCATGCTTGGATGATCGGCAAAAAGCGAAATAACATAAGGAAAAAGAAAAATAATTATAAAAAAATACCAGACAAAGATGAGCGATATTTTGCATACCCTTACAGGCCTTAAAAAAGCTTAAGGGTATGCAAATTACTTATGATTTAAAACTTGGTATTTAATAACTTGTGGAAAGGTTGTAAAGGCCTTTGAGCTCCTTAAAAGGGCCTTTGAAACTTGGTTTATTCTGAGTCCATATAAAATCAGGTCTCTCGTAAGATAACCATGAACCACCTATGATTCTTCCAAAAAAGTCAATTTCCAGGGTATAGGTAAAGGTTATTGCTTCGATAGAGTCTTGGCTAAGAGAGAGGTCAAAAGTTTGTGGAACCTCAGCGATATAATAAACAACGGTTTCCAGAGTTATTTCTTTATGAGTTCTTGGGTGTGAGCCTTCAGAAGCACCTTTTCTTTCTTCAAGGATTTTAGATTCATAACCATAAACAGGCTGATTCCAAACTTCCAAGTCCCTCGTTTTATCAATAATAAAGCTTCGGTTTTTGCGGCCAACAAAGTTTGTTAGGACAACATGGAAGGCACCCGCATTTGTATCTTCACATTCAGGCCTTCTCATCAAGGCGTCTAAGTCTTCTTTAGAAATTAGGCCTTTTTTATATTCTTTTTCAAGTTCGCTGAAATCTAGGTTACAACGGCTGCCTAGAAATTTTGTTTTCGGTGCTTCGTTGAAATGAAGGTGATAAGTCAGAAGGGCCTTTATATCTGAAGAGTAGAAAGTGATCTCTTTTCCCTCTGGGGATTCTACTGTAATTGTTTGTGGGTTCTCATACAGAAAAGTCGCAGGTGCCCATGAATGGCAAAGCCCTTCCCACTCGGGAATTTTTCTTTCGGTAAAAATTCCTGTTCTTTCTCTTTCTAAATTCGTGAGGTCAAAGTTTTTATTACCAAGGTATAGATCATACTTTTCAATGGGAGACAGGTTTCTAGGAACTACTCCCTTTCCAGGGGTTTTGTACATCCACTTATTTTTTTCTATGCGCGCCGGGCTTGCCCATCGGTAGCTTACCCCTCCTTTATGCGTTGGCCAGTAATCACCACTCCAGGGTTGCTCTTTTAAAAAACCTTTAAGGGGGAGTAGCTTAAATGTGTTTCTGGTAAAAAACTTCATTTTGCTGGGAGAGTTTCCTCTATCCCACCCTGAAAAGGCCTTGACCTCAGAAGGGCCTAAAATTAGAAGCGCTCCAATAAAAGAAGTACAATAAAGAAATAATATAGGTCTAAAAAGGCCTTTGATTTTTTCTTTTAAGTTTTTGGATAAATCATTCTGACTGTTTTTCTTTTCCACTTTTTCCTTCCCTTTCTAATGAGAGAATTTAATTAAAGTGGTGAGGTATATCTCATCTATGTTGAATTTTGAAGAGAAAATGAATTTTTTTATTCCTAAAGTCAGTTGGTACTGAAGAGGCCGTTATATCTTCGATTTTATACTTTTCTTGTAGGGAGTTTATATCAATTTTAAAGCCTTTTTTATGGCAAGAGAAATAAAGGGCATTTTGATCACCTTCATTTAATAGGCTCATACACCCATCAATAAGGGACGTATGGTCTTCCTGAACATCGAAAGATAAATCCATTTTTTTTGAATTTGAGAATGTTGGAGGATCACAGTAAATAAGATCAAAAGAATCGCCTCTGTCTTTTGCCTTTTTTAAATAAAGGGGAACCGTTTCCCTTACGAAAGAATGTTGCTCTGTGTCTAGAGGGATACCATTAAGCTTAAAGTTATCCTGGCTCCAATTGAGGTAAGTGTTAGAAAGGTCAACATTTGTTGTCTTCGCACCACCAAGTGCCGCGGCAACGCTCATTGAAGAAGTATAGCTAAACAAATTAAGGAATGATTTTTTAGAACCTAAATTATGAATCAAGCTCCTTAAAGGACGGTGGTTTAGGTAAAGACCCGTATCTAAAAAGTCCTTAATGTTAATTTTAAAGGAGAAAGAACCTTCTTGAATGATAAGGGAGTCATTGGTGGCATCCAATCTTTCGTATTGATCGACGCCTTTTTGCTTTTGCCTTTTTTTAAAAATAATTTTTTGTGGATCAGATATTTCAAAAATATTATTGAGTGCCTGATGAACAAACTGATTCCTCTCTCTATAATCGTAATTATCTTTGCCCTTTTCCCAAACAACGAAATGGTCTTTATATTTTTCAATAATATAAGGATATTCAGGGATGTCTCGGTCATAAATTCTAACGGCTTCCCAATTGTTTTTTGTGGTCTGTTTTTTTATTTTTTTCCAATTTTTTCCAATCCTATTTTTGATCATCTTGGAGTGGTCAGCCGCTGCTTGTGTTTCGTTTAACTCTTGCATTCTTTCTTAGGTCCTTATCTAAAATCAGAGTTTTTAAAGAACTCTACTTCCGGGTTTTTCTCTTGAATAAGCTTGAGGTCCCACTCGGATCTTATACAAAAGCAAGGTCTGTTTTTTCCATCGTAGGCGATATTATGACCATTGATGCTAATGAACTGACTTTTTTGGTGATCATTTTGGAATTTAAGCCATCTTATTCCCACAAACGGAAAGCCTTCATATTCTCCTCGTACGCCATACTCATCTTCTAGCCGGTGTTTAACAACCTCGAATTGAAGGGACCCAACAGCACCAAGAATTTTTTCAGGGGATGTGTGTCTCGTAAAACATTGAACTGTCCCTTCTTCTGACAGTTGTTTTAGACCCTTATCTAATTGTTTACCTTTTAGTGGATCTTTTAAAGTAACTTTTCTAAATATTTCTGGTGCAAAATTTGGGATGCCGGTGAACTGAAGTTTTTCCCCTTCTGTAAAAGTATCACCAATATGATATTTTCCGCTATCGTGAAGTCCTATAATATCTCCTGCGTAGGCTTCTTCAGCTATTTCTCTATCTTGAGCTTGGAAGATTAGAGGTGAAGAAATCTTGATATCTTTTCCTGTCCTTACATGATGAATTTTCTGGTTTCTTTGAAAAACACCACTGCAAACCCTCAAAAAGGCAACTCTATCTCGGTGTTTTTTATCCATATTTGCCTGAATTTTAAAAACAAAGCCCGTAAACTTTTTATGTTCTGGTGCAATTTTGCAATCGGGAGAGTCTGCTTCAAACGGTTCTTGTTTTGCTTCCCTTGCCTTTGGTCCAGGGCCTAGCTCAGAAATAATATCGAGGGTCTCTTTAACCCCAAAGTTATTAAGTGCTGAGCCAAAAAAGACTGGGGTTTGGATACCTGCTAAAAATTCCTCTGGGTCCAGAGGAGGAATCAGCTCTTGCACCATTTCAATGTCAGCTTCAAGTTTGTCTCTTAATTCCTCTCCAATATAATTGACAACCTCTTCAGAGCTTAAGTCTTCCGCATCAATAATATAGGGAGACTCAGGGTCCTGATCTTCTTTAAAAACTCTAATTTTTTTATCTCTTAGGTCGTAAACTCCTTTAAAAGAAACTCCCGAACCAATAGGCCAGGTCATTGGAACGCATTGAATGCTTAGAATGCTTTCCAGGTTATCAATCAGCTCAAAAGGGTCCATCGTATCA
>DKQD01000150.1 GCA_002474345.1 Bacteriovoracaceae bacterium UBA7317 | reverse complement strand
CGTAAGAAGGTAGTGAACCATAGGGTGGCTTAATTCGCTTTTTGGGATCTTCAAAGACACTCCTTTGCCGAAGATTCAAACTTTTGTAAATTTAGGGGGATAGTATAGCAGAAGGTTGACCCATTTTAAAAGACGCCTTTTGTCTGTTTTCTTTCTCTATTCCTTTGGGGATAGAATCGATAAGTTTTTTGGTATAATCGCTTTTTGGATTTTTATAAAGTTCCGTTGGAGTGGCCCTTTCGACAATTTTACCCTCTTTCATCACAATAATTTCATCACTAAAGTACTTCACAACGTTAAGGTCGTGGGAGATAAAAATATAGGTCAGGTCTAACTCCTCTTGGAGGTCTTGGAGAAGGTTTAAGACCTGGGCCTGGATAGAGACATCAAGTGCACTGACAGACTCATCACAAATGATAAATTCAGGTTTTAAACTCAAGGTCCTGGCGATAGAAATCCTCTGTCTTTGACCACCTGAGAATTGATGAGGGTAGCGGTTAATGTGGACGGGGTCTAGGCCTACTTTTTGAAGGAGTTCCTCGGCCATCTCCATCCGCTCTTTTTTAGAATTTCCTATGTTGTGAATAGTCATAGGAGTTGTAATGAGTTCACCCACAGTTTTTCTTGGATTTAGTGATGAATAAGGGTCTTGGAAAATAATTTGAACTTTTTTTCTAAGGTCTCTCATTTCTTTTTTGCTTAAGTCGCTTAAGCACTGACCTCGGTAATAAATTTTTCCCTCAGTTTGTTTGACGAGTTGTAAAATGGCCCTTCCAAGGGTCGTTTTACCCGAACCACTTTCACCAACAAGGCCCAGAGTCATTCCTTTATGGAGGGTAAAACTAATATCGTCCACGGCCTTAAACCATTTTTTAGGAGGGCCAAAGAACCTTTCCTCTAGAGGGAAAGAAACTGAGCAATGAGAAACTTTAAGAAGGGGTTCTTCCTTTGAGCCTCGAGTAAAACTCTTCTCAGTTTTCATTTCCTTTTTTAGTCTCGGGAGCTCAAAGTTTGGGTCATCCTCCATTTGAGAAAAGTCTTCTACCGTTAAAAGGCGCTTGGGGTTTTGATCTAATTTTGGTCTGCAGGCGAGAAGGCCTTTTGTGTAGGGATCTTTGGGGTTCAAAAAGAGCTCTCTTGAGCTTCCTTTTTCAACGATTTTCCCTTTTTTCATGACGGCAACTTCATGGCAAAGTTCACCAACAACGGAAAGGTCGTGGCTTATAAAGAGGAGACCCATTTGGTGGGTTTTTTGGAGTTTAATGAGGAGTTCTAAAACCTGCTTTTGAATGGTCACGTCGAGAGCAGTCGTTGGTTCATCACAAATCATAAAATCGGGTTCACAAGCGAGGGCCATGGCAATCATGACTCTTTGTCTTTGACCACCTGAAAGTTGATGAGGAAAATCGTGGACTTTTCTTTCTGGGTCTGGAAGACCGACTTCCTCTAATAAAGAAACGGCTTTTTCGAATGCCTCTTTTTTCTTTAATCCTTGATGGAGCTGTAAGGGTTCCATCAACTGATTTCCAATACTAAAAACAGGGTTAAGGCTAGTCATTGGCTCTTGGAAAACCATGGTGATTTTGGAGCCTCTAATACGAGAAAACTCTTTTTGATTTATTTTTAAAAGGTCTTTCCCTTGATAAAGGACTTCTCCAGAAATGATTTTTGCTTCATGGAAGGGAAGGAGACCCATAATAGCAAGAGAGGTCACACTTTTTCCTGAACCAGATTCACCAACAAGCCCAAGCGTTTGTCCCTTTTTAAGAGTTAAGTTTATATTTGAAACGGCCGGAACAAGACCGTCATGGTGTTTAAAGGAGAGAGAGAAGTTTTTAATTTCAATAACGCTTTCCATTACTAAATCCTATTCACTAAATATTGTCTTTACCAGTTTTTATAAGGATACTTTAAGCATTGCTTTTTAACTGGCCACAATTTTATTTTCATTCTTTTTTTTACTGTCCTTGTTATTAGCATTAGGCTCGATGCGTTTAAGATTAAGTTTGATTTACTGAAACGAAAGTTTTATACACAAAACACTTTTATTATTTTATCAACTTTTAAAACCAAAAAAATAGGAGTTTTTATGAAAAAACTGACTAAGGGACGCTTGATTTCATTTCTTACTGCGTTAGTTGTTTCTGCCAATACTTGGGGCGCGGCGCTTACTATTGGTGATTATAGCAAGGATGTTGAGTCAATAAAGAAAATGACAGGTTGCTATAAAGTAACGTTTCAAAATGCTGAAACATTTTCTTTAAGTGAAGATTATAAATACCACGATAGGTTTAAATCAGGTCCAGTTTTGGAGTGGATTTTTGTAGACAGTGAAAAGAGAGGAAAAGTCTCTCTTCAACACCTTCTTCTAGCTGGTCCAAGTATTATAAAGCACTGGAGGCAAGAGTGGGTTTATGAAGAAAATAACCTATTTGATTATATCGGGAATTATACATGGAAACCCGTTATGTTAGATGACGATGAGTCTTTGGGGATGTGGACTCAAAAGGTTTATCAAGTTGACGATAGTCCTCGTTATGAATGTTCAGCTCCTTGGATAAGGTATGCTGGAAAAAACTTTTGGGAATGTACGGCAAATGCTCCTCTTCCAAGAAGAGAGTTTAAAAAGAGAAGTGACTACGACATTTTAAAGAGAACCAATAGACATGAAATGATCGCTTCAGGTCATATCCACGATCAAGATAATATCAAAATTCAAAAAAGAGGTGGAATGACGAAGGCCCTCGTTATGGAAAAAGGTCTTAACACTTACGAAAGAGTGCCAAGCTCAAAATGTCAAAAAGCCGTAGACTGGTGGCAAGAACATAAGGGGTACTGGTTTAACGTGAGAAAAGTTTGGGATGAAGTTTTTGGAAGACAGGAAACTCTTTCATTTAAAAAGAAAGTTGATGGACAAAAGCTTTGGCAGAAACTTTTTCAACTAGATGAAACTTATGCTGGTTCTAGAGAGGCGCGTTCTATAAGAGTCAGAAATGAAATTAGGGATACAATTTCTGACTACCTAAAATAAAGTAGAATAAGTTCAGAAAAGTTAAGATAAAGATTTATAAGAAAAGGTTTCTGGTTTTTAGGCCAGAAACCTTTTTTTTTAATTTTTTTTAGCTTTAGAGAAAAAAGTCAGGCATCAAATCTTGAGGTGAAGCTTCGGAATATTGACCAAAGTCTTCCATCCCTTCTTCTCTTAGAAAGTCCTCGTCTACAAAAAAGTTACCTGTACATTCACTACTTTGTTTCTGAAATATTTTATAGGCAGCATCTCCAAGAATGTCGGGTGTTCTTCCTTTATCCATAACAGTTTTTCCACCGAGAAGGTTTTGAACGGCCGCGGTTTGGATGACTGTTTTAGGCCAAAGGGCGTTGACAGCAATTTTTTTCTTTTTAAGCTCTTCTGCCATTCCCAAGACACACATACTCATGCCGTACTTACTCATTGTATAGGCAACATGGTTAGCAAACCATTTCTTATCCATGTTAAGTGGAGGGCTTAGGTTTAAGATATGAGGGTTTTCTGTTTTTTCTAATTCAGGAATACAATATTTTGAGGTCATATAGGTGCCCCTAATATTGATTTGGTGCATGAGGTCGTAGCGCTTCATTTCCGTTTCAACTGTTCCAGTCAGCTGAATGGCACTGGCATTATTGACCAAAATATCGATTCCACCAAAGGTGTCGACTGTTTTTTTAACGGCTTCTTTAACTTGGTCTTCGAAGCGGATGTCCACACAAAGTGGTAGGGCCTTTCCGCCAGCAGCTTCCATTTCTTCAGCTGATGTATAAATTGTTCCGGGGAGTTTCGGGTGAGGCTCAGTTGTTTTAGCGGCAATAACAATATTGGCCCCATCTTTAGCAAGAGCTAGCCCAATAGCTTTTCCAATTCCTCTACTGGCCCCAGTTATAAAAACAGTTTTCCCTTTGAAAGAGGTCATATTGATTTCCTTTATTTAGGTTTACGAGTGCTATAGTAACGATCCTTAAACTTCTTGGCGAGTCTTCTCTAAGTGAACAATGTTTTGACACTTTTTTAAATTAAAGACTTAAGTTAATATTGTTTTAAGAATTTATTGCACCTTCAATTTTTTATTGATCTAACCATGGATGGTTTATCATGGGTCTTTTTAAAAAAATATCAATTTTTGCTTTAATTCTTGTGGCCCTTTTGGGCATTTACCTCTTTCTCGTTTATTTAAATGTTTTTTCTAAACACAGAGGCCCTGGGAAAATAACAGGGGAAAAAGTTCCTAAAGAAGTTATCCAAAAAAGAGTGGATCTTCAAAAAGGTGCCATAAAAAAAATGGCAGAATCCCTTCTTTCGGAAAAGGATCATTTTAAAAAAGAGTCCCTTGATAAAATGATCCTTTTTGGTGACTTTCACGTTCATACAACCTATTCAGCCGATGCTTATTTTATGGCCTTACCCATGTTAAGGGGTGTTGGAGTACATCCTATAGGAGAAGCCTGCGATTTTGCCAGGTATTGCTCTCAAATAGATTTTTGGTCGATCAGTGATCACGCCGAATCAAGCACTCCTAAAAAGTGGAAAGACACCATTGAATCGATAAGGCAGTGTGAGGCCAGGGCAAAAGGAAAAAGTGGGCCTGACCTCATTTCTTTTTTGGGTTTTGAGTGGTCTCAAGTTGGTGGTTTTCCTTCGGATCATTATGGGCATAAAAATGTTATCTTTAAAGGGTTAGATGACGATGAAATTTCCTTAAGACCCATTGGTGCTGCTGGGAGGGCTTCGGCAGCTTTAAGGCAGGATGCTTCCCCTCTTCCTGTTACAGTTCCTCTCTTGGATTTTAAGCATAGGCAAGTTTATTATGATTTTAGGCTTTTTCAGCAAGAAATTGTTCAGGTGCCCGACTGTGATCCTAAAGTGAGCTCTTCAAAGCTCCCAAAAAATTGCTACGAAAGTGCCTGGACACCCAAAGATTTAGTGGAAAGGTTAGATAATCAAAAATTGGATTACTTTCTTATTCCCCATGGAACGACGTGGGGTCTTTATACCCCTCAAACATCTAGTCTTGATAAGCAATTAAAACCTGAAATGAGGCCTGAAAAGCAGGAAATCTTTGAAATTTATTCAGGTCATGGAAATAGTGAAGAGTACCGCTCTTGGAGCTCAGCTTATTGGAAGGATGAGAAAAACAGGATTGTCGGCTGTCCAAAGCCTTCACCAAATTATATGCCTGCTTGTTGGCAAGCAGGCCTTATCATAAAAAAGCGCTGCTTAAAAAATGGGAACTCGGAAAAGGAATGCCAAAAAAGAGAAGCTTACGCCAGAGATCAATATGTCCATATCGGTGTTGCTGGCCACATGGTTGTTAGAGGCGATAACGCAGAGGATTGGCTCAATGCTGGTCAATGCCAGGATTGCTTTTTACCGGCCTTTAATTATAGGCCAAGGTCTTCGGCGCAGTATGGTCTTGCTATTAGTAATTTTGAGAAAAAAGAACCCACAAGGTTTAAATGGGGTTTTATAGGTGCAAGTGATAACCACCGAGCAAGGCCTGGAACAGGTTATAAGGAGCACGCACGTTACTTAAATGCAGAGGTCTTCGGGGCAAGATCTAAAATGTGGCGTAATATTCTTAGACCCAAAGAAGAGAAGAGTGATCACGCTAAGTCCTATTCAAGGGAAGAAGTCCTCAATGATCCTCGTTATCAAATTCTTTTAGATTGGGATAAGCAAGCTTCTTTCTGGACGACAGGAGGTCTGGCAGCAGTTCACGCTACAAAGAGGGATAGAGAAGGAATTTGGGACGCTTTTAAAAAGAGAGAAATTTACGGTACATCTGGACCACGAATCCTTCTTTGGTTTGATCTTCTTGAAAATGAAAACTCTAAGCCGAAAGTTTATCCCATGGGTTCAGAGGTGAACTTTAAAAAAGTTCCGACTTTTAAAGTAAAGGCGATCGGCGCTTTCAAGCAAAATCCTGGCTGCCCAGATCATTCAGTGAAAGGTCTTTCTGCTGAAAGGCTAAAAAGACTCTGCTTAAATGAGTGTTATAACCCAAGCGATGAAAGGCACAAAATAACCCGGATTGAAGTTGTAAAAATAAGGCCACAAATTAAAAAAGGTGAAAATGTTAGTAAGCTGATTGAGGACCCTTTTAAGACAATTCCTTGTGAGGGAAAGGAGGAAGGGTGTGTGGTCGAATTTAAAGATCCCGATTACTTAAAAGGAGGAAGGGACTCCATCTATTATGTGAGGGCCATTCAGGAAAAAACCTTAACGGTTAATGGAAAAAACTTAAGGTGTGAGTACGATAAAAAAGGAAATTGCATAAGAACTAGACCTTGTCATGGGATTTATTTATCAGAAAAAACAGATGATTGTTTGGCCCCTGTCGAGCACAGGGCTTGGTCTTCTCCAATCTACATAAATTATAAAAATTAAAAAAATTAAATTTAAATTGAGATAAGATTTAAGCAAAAAAAGGAAGAGAGTGTGAGAATTTTTAATAAAAAATTTTTTGTTATAACGATGATTTTTTTTCTAGGAGTGGGAACTGGTTTTGTTTTGAATAGAGAGGGACCCTTCATAAAATCGTCTGAGGCTGAAAAAGGCCTTGCGGTTGTTAATGGAAAAGCGATTAGTTGGGATCAATACCATCTCTACCTTCATAAAGCAGAAGAGGGGAAAAGAAATCCTTTAACAGAGGCTGAAAAAAGACTCGTTTTACAAAGAATGATAGAAGAAGAACTTCTATTTCAAAAGGCAAAAAAGCTTGGCCTTATAGAAAAAGATCCTCAAATCAGAAAGACCATTATTTCTTCAATGATGGACTTTATAAAAACCAATCCTGAGCGGACAGTGCTTCCAACAAATGAGGTGTTAAAGAGTTTTTTTGAGAAAAATAAACCTGAATTTCGTCCTATTTCAAGGATAAAAGTCGATCACAGGATTCATTTAAAAAGTGAAGATAAAAGTAAGTCCACCTCTTATACTCCAAAAAGGCTTCTCCCCATTAACTCTCTTCTTCCTTATTTAGGACCGAGTTTAACTAAGGTTTCTTTAAAATTGAAAATCGGAGAAACAGCTGGTCCAATTGAAAAAGGTGGTTATGTTCATTATATAAAAGTACTGGAAAGAGAAAGTGATTCAAGACAAAATTCATTTGAAAGTGTCAAAAATGAAGTTTTAAAACTTTATCAAAGAAGGCAAAGAGAGGAGTTTGTTAAAAAAAGGCTTTTGGAAATGAGAAAAGAAGCTCTTATATATGTTGATTGGTCATTGGGAAAAAAATCATGAATTTTTTAAGACAAAGTCCTCTTAAATTTTTAATCATTTTATTTTCCTTAAATTTTCTTAACCTGGATGTGGCCTTTTCACACTTTGGAGGAAGGTCATATTCTACTTGGAAATTAAGAAATAAAAAGGTGGAAGCCTCTCTTCGAATTAAGGCCTTTCTTATAAGGAAAATGCGCTTTTCTGAGCCTCCTAAAAAGAATTTAACGGAGAGTTTGAATGCTTATCTAGAAGAAAAGGTTGTTGTCACTAAAGAAGATGAATTGTGTCCTCTCTTCAAAAAGCCTTTTTCTTTGCCTCTCCAAGGGGGTGATATAGTCGTTTCTTTTTCTTATCAGTGTCCAAAAAGACTCAATGATATTTCAAAAATTAAAATTTATTTCAATGCTTTTTTCCCATTTTCACCACAACACCTTCACTTTGCTGAAATTGATTACTTAGGGAAAAGAGAGAATCAGTACATTCTTTTTTCAAAAGAAAAGAGGGCCTACTCTTTGCAGAAAAATGAGTAGTTGAAATGGTGAACGGGAGTGCAATACTCCTTCCACTCACGGTCAATAAAAGAAGCTTGACCCAAGACCCAGGTTAGGTGGTCGTTTTGTGATTGGAAATGGACTTTATTCATATAAAGTGGAGGTTGCTTGCCATTAACTTCATAGCACCATCCAAGACTTCTAAAATCCTGGCCGCCTAGTTCGATTGTTTCAAATTTACCGGGAAGGCCTTCAATATTCTTAATCATGACCTCATTCCCTTCAAAGGAGATTTTCTTTTCTTTAAAGATGAGTAGGCTGGTTTTACCAACGGAGTTTTTTTTGAGGTCCTTTACTTTAAAGAGACCTTTTGCGATAGGTTCTTTGTTGCATGGACCTATAATTTCCCAAGTGATTGCTTTGGCGTTAATTGAAAAGAACAGAAAGAAACAAAGAGTGTAAAAAGCGCGGTTTTTAGGAGAATCCACTTTTGAAGTCCTTCTTAAATTTTTAGTATTTATTTTTGATTTTGTCATAGTTTAAACTTTTTTATGCAATGAGCATTATTAAAACTTTCAAATCTTTTTTTATTATTTTTTAAAATAACCTTAGCAGAGTATCAACTAAGAAGTTAGGCCCAAACTCTATTGGTGATAAAGTTAAGCTTTCTGATCATTAATTTCAAGAAGACTATAAAATAAATATCCTCATTGCTTCTCACTATTTGATGGGAAGCTTTTTTTTGTTTTTAAAATAAGGAAGATTAAATCCTAATTAAGCCGTTATGTGAAGTTTTCAATTGGGCTTTGAAAATTAGATCTTGGCGTTTTTTAGTATAGAATTAATGGTGCCAAAAAGTACGTTTTTGGCACCTTAACTAATGAGGGTCTAATCAACCTTAGTTTTTAGTGACAACGTGGTGACCTCCGTGACCTCCACTTCTTTTATGAGCTTTTTTCGCTTTCTTCCTCTTCATCATGCACTTTACTAAGTTTTTTCTTTGATCAGATTGTAAGGTCGTAAAAAGTGTTTTGTGGATGAACTCAAAGGCTTCTTTCTTCATAGCTGTAGCATGGTTTAGTGCTTTTGTTCCAATCGCATAGCTTGTTTCTCTTTTCGACCCAGGGTTAAATAGCGAGACCATATAATCAATTTTTGCTTTTTTCATTTCTGCCTTATGATCAATGCCTCTTTTTTTCAAATTGATTAAAGACATCATAATGGAACGTTTTTGTTCCTTGGTCATATTAATGTTTTTGCAGGATGAATGATGTGATCCTTTTGGTTCTAAATAATCTAAATCATCTAAATCCTCTATTTCTTCAAAATCAACCAATTCAAGTTCAAATGTATCGAGGCTTTTTTCGATTGTTTCAAATGTATAACCAAAATTTATCAAAGAAATCAAAAGGGCAATAACACTTAAAAATTTCATACCATTTCCTCTTCTTAATGTTAGTAGTTAAAAAATGATGGCAAAGAAAAATCATATTGGCAATTTAGTATATTTTCATTGTTACGTGCTGTTTCTAAAGTCTTTTGGTTGGTATTTAGAAAGCAGAATGGTAATCAATAGAAAGTTCATCTTTAAAAAAATGGTCAGGAAATACATTTTTTAGTTTTAGCTTTTCTTGAAGAACAAAACGTTCAGGCAGGATACCGTACCCTAGGCCTGCTTTCACGAGCTCTCATATAATTTGAAAGTCACTAGACGA
>DKQD01000061.1:3462-13023 GCA_002474345.1 Bacteriovoracaceae bacterium UBA7317 | reverse complement strand
ACCATGTTGTCACCTAAATGTTGTGCAACCTCAACAACCAAGTTATCCTCTTTATCAGAAATTAACTTATTAGTGACCCTAATAGCATTGTAAATTGCTGGTAATTTACCACCTGGAAACTCAATATCGACAACGGGGCCTTTGACTTCCTTTATTACACCAGTGTTTTTTTCAGACATTCTCTTGCTCCTTAACCATTTAGAGATTCAGCACCTGAAATTACCTCAATTAATTCGGTAGTAATTGCAGCTTGTCTCAATTTATTCATTTTTAACGTAGTCGTTCTTATCAATTCTTTACAATTCCCTGAAGCATTATCCATTGCCGTCATCCTAGAACCATGCTCCGCAGCAAGAGAATCTAGATAACTGGTATATAGACTTGTTTCTATTGTTTCAGGTATCAACGAGTCCAGAATTTCTTCTGAAGGTTGATCATATTTGAAATCAAAAGGAAATTCACCTTGTAGCGCTTTCCTTTCACTCTCTTTTAACTCCAAAGGTAAAAGTTGTTTTACCGTAGGAATAAAGCTTATAGCTGATTGAAAAACATTATATGCAACATAAACTTTTTTATACTTATTATTCAAAAAGTCTTTGCAAAGATCTTCTCCAATCTTCTTCAAGTCATTATAGCTTCCTTCATTTTTATCAAAGTTATAAAAAGTCTCCTCTTCAAATTCACCTTGAAAAAGGTCTCTTAACTTTTTGCCTATGAAAGAAACTTTAACCTCACCTTCTTCTTTAGCAATAAAACTTCTTATTTCTTTTCCTAACTGAGCATTAAAACCACCACAGAGCCCTTTGTTAGCTGAAATTATCAGGACCAACGTTTTATCACCTTTAGAAGGTTCTAAAAGTTTATTGGAGTAGTTTTGCACCAAGGCGGAAATAGTTTTAATCGTGCCTTCTAATTCACTTGCATAAGGCCTTGAACTTGTTATAGCCGCTTGAGCTTTAGCCATTTTTGCAGCTGAAACAAGTTTCATAGCCGTAGTGATCTTAAGAGTACCCTTAGTACTCTTAATTTTCTTTTTTAAATCTTTAATGTTTGCCATAAAGGATCCTAAGTAACTTAGTTAAAACTAAATCTGATCATTAACTATATTTTTTCTCAGTCAAAAATTTAGTTATCACTTCCTTCAAGTCCTTCTCAATATCAGGCTTTAATGCTTTTTCTTTTACTAATCTTTCTTTAAGATCCGAATGTTTTGAGTTTATATACTCAGTTAGATCTTTTTCAGCTGTTCTAATTTGGCTTACAGGTACTTTATCAAAATAACCCTTTGTACCAGCATAAATTCCGATGATTTGTTCAGTAACATCCATTGGGCTATATTGCCCCTGCTTTAGCAACTCAACTAACCGCGATCCTCTAGAAAGCTGGTTTTGAGTAGCTTCATCCAGGTCAGATCCAAAAGCTGCAAACGCTTGTAATTCTCTATACTGAGCCAAGTCCAGCCTTAAAGTACCGGATACCTTTTTCATAGCCTTAATTTGAGCTGAGCCCCCAACCCTTGATACCGATAAACCAACGTTAACAGCTGGCCTTATCCCTGAGTTAAAAAGATCAGACTCAAGGTAAATTTGACCGTCGGTTATAGAGATAACGTTTGTAGGAATATAGGCAGAAACATCTCCCTCCTGCGTTTCAATTACCGGCAGAGCAGTTAAAGAACCTGAACCTGCAGCTTCAGACAATTTAGCAGCCCTTTCTAACAATCTTGAGTGAAGATAGAAAACATCTCCAGGGAAAGCCTCTCTACCCGGTGGACGTCTCAAAAGGAGTGACATTTGTCTATAAGCCTGCGCTTGCTTTGTTAAATCATCATAAATGATTAATGCATGCTTACCACTATCTCTGTAGTATTCACCCATTGTACAACCAGTATATGGAGCTAAAAACTGAAGTGGAGCTGGAGAAGCAGCCGTTGCAGAAACTATTATTGTATAGTCCATAGCTCCAGCTTCCATTAATCTCTTTTGAATTTGTCTTATTGTAGATTGCTTTTGACCAATACCAACATAAATACAAACAACATCTTTCCCTTTTTGATTGATTATTGTGTCAATTGCAATAGCTGTCTTTCCTGTTTTTCTATCACCGATAATCAATTCTCTTTGTCCACGACCGATTGGTATCATAGAATCAATTGCTTTTATTCCTGTTTGAAGTGGCTCGTGAACAGACTGTCTTGCAATAATACCTGGAGCCTTAACTTCAATTTCCCTGATATCGTCTGATTTTATATCACCGTTCCCATCAATCGGTTCACCGATTGAGTTTACCGTTCTTCCAAGAAGACTATCACCGACAGGGACCGAAACAATTTTTTCGGTTCTTTTAACGGTAGTTCCTTCTTTAACTTCTAATTCTGAACCAAGAATTGCAACACCAACATTGTTTGTTTCAAGGTTGAGGACCATTCCTTTAACCCCACTCTCAAACTCAACAAGCTCACCAGCCATTGCATTTTTTAAACCAAAAACCCTGGCTACACCATCACCGACAGTCAAAACTGTTCCTACTTCATCAACTTGAAGACGGGTTTCAAAGTTAGAAATTCTTTCTTTGATTATATTTGTAATTTCTTCCGGTTTAATAGTCATTCTTTTACCCTCTATTTATATTTTTCAATTTATTAATTGGTTAACCTATTCAAAAGCCAAAACAGAATTTTTAAAATTTTCTAGTTGATTTTCTAAAGAAGCATCTAGCTGCAGGTCATCTACAGTCATTCTATAACCCGCTGATAAATTTTCGTTTTTCTTATATTCCAACTCTGTTTCTTTTTCTAACTTGCTCTTTAAATATGTCTTAATTTTCTTTAATACCGATGGGTCTATAGAGTCTTCTGCACCTTCTATCACCCCTCTTAAAAATCCTTTTCTATCATCATCTAAAACGATAATTTCTTTATAAATAATTGGAAATAAGTTGAAGCGTTTTTCATTAAATAGAAAAGTTAAAAACTTGTTAGTTAAGTCAGATAATTTTAACTTTTGCAGTATTAAGGACAAAACGTCCTTCTTTTCATCCATTGTAAAAACTTCCGAAAAAAGGACATTCTCCAAATCATTGCATTCATTAATTAAAAGGTTAAAATCAGTTAGCTCTTTTGCGGCATCTATATTTTCACCCGCTAACTCCATAATTGATTTTGCATATACTTTAGCAATTATTTGTGGCTTCATTTTCTACCTTAATTTTAAATTTCAGATAACAAGTTTTTAGTAGCTTTTTTTTGAGAATCTTCGTTATTACTAATTGTCGATCTCGCTTGATTAATTACAGCGTCTAGGAACGCATGATTTAACTCATCTATTAATATTCTCTTTTCATGTTTTATTTTATTAGCGGCGTCTCTTTCTAATCTCTTCAATAACCCTTCCGTTTCCTTAGTTCTTCTTTCCATAAAGGTCTTCACCTCTTTTTCACCGTCACTCTTAGCTTTTCTCTCTTCCGCATTAAAGTTTTGTAGCTTTTCTCTGTACATTTTTAGCTTTATTTCAGCTTCTTTATTTTTCCCCTCAGCGAAATCATATGTTTCTTTAACCAAAAGTGCATTTTTATCAAACATTTCCTTGACTGGTTTCTTTAATTTAAAAACTAAAAAACCTGCCAAAATCAAAAAATTAATAGCTGGCCACATCAGATCAGATAAGTGTGTGTCGCCACTACCTGCAGCGTACAGAGAGCTCGTAGTCAGAAGAAAAGAAGCTTTTATTATCCATTGAAACATCTTCATCTTAGGTTCCTTTATTCAATTTATAAGCTTATCAACCAAAGTTGTTGAAAGAGACTCCTTATTTTGAAAGACGCCTTCTCTTTTCATATCAACTTCTTCTCGAATTATTTTTCTTTGCTTATCCACTTCAAGATTTATTTGATCTTCAGCTTTCTTTAAATTTTCTTTTTCTTTATCGTCAATTTCCTGTTTTTGACCTTGTACCGTTTTGTAAACTTCGGCAGCCAAATCCTGCAACTTTTTGTTATATTCACTGGATAGGCTTTCTGCCTCTACAAGTTTTTTATTCGCTTCTTCTTCTAGTTTAGTTGTTTTACTTTCCCTATGAACCAAAACAAAGAGTAATTTTTTAAAGAATAAAAAATCTAGAACGAAGTAGAGAACCACTATTATTACGAACTGAGTTCCCACTATTTTTAAGTTTATTTCTAATGACTCAAATAGACCGTCTATAATACTCATATTTCATATCTCCAATGAGATTAAAAAGAAATGCTTCTTTTTTTTCGCGCCCCTCCGAAAATTTATAAAGGGAGCCTTCATATAATCCTATGATCATTTCTCGTGGACTATATGAATAGTCTCTCAAAAGAAATCCGTCAACAATTTTCACTTGATTGGCTCTAGCAAAAGGTGGCTATCGAAAAGTTTTTGGTTCGATTATTGGTTTGGCTTATTTTTATCACGCATTTTTGTCGTACCGTGAAAAATAACGCCCTCCTCCACAACCAAGCTTGGAGTAGTAATTGTTCCCTCAAACCTAGCAGGCTTAATTATTTCAACCCTTGAGCTTGCTTTGATATTTCCTTTAACAGTACCCGAAATAAGAATTATGTTTGCGTTAATATCTGCGTTAATTATTGCACCTTCAGAAACAATAATCGTATCGTTAGAAAAAACACTTCCGTTCACAACACCAGCAATTCTAGCAACACCATTAAAAGATAGGTTTCCTTCAAACTTACAACCCTCTTCTATAACCGCTGAAATTTCGCCTTCATTTAATCCTGCAATCATTGAACAACACCCCTTAAAACCGACTATCTAACGGCTTTTTATAAGATACTCATAAATGTCATTAAATTCTGCTTCATTATTGAAGTTAATTAAAATTTTTCCAACGCCCTTATCATTACCTTTAATAGAAAAGTGAAACCCCGTTCTTCTTTCCAAGTTATCCTTTATTTGTTGCCAGGATGAATCAGCATTTCTTTCTAGAGAAGTCTTATCGGAAGCTGAGGGACTTCGTTTTTTTAAAGCTTTTTCTAATTCTCTAATAGACCACTGTTCAGTCACTGCCATATTGGCCAAAACAACGACCTTGTCTCTATCTTTTTGTGAAGCCAATACCTTGGCATGTCCGAAAGAAAGAAGCTCTTTCTGAAGCATTGAAATAACTTCTCTAGGCAATTTTAAAATTCTTAAAAAGTTCGCTATTGTTGATCTTTCTTTTCCTAACTTTCTAGCAACTTCTTCTTGAGTTAGATTAAACTCATTCATTAACTTGTAATATGCTAATCCTTCTTCAACACAATTTAAATCGGATCTCTGAACATTCTCAATTATGGCCATTACCATTTTTTCTCGTTCAGTTGCCCTCTTTATAACTACTGGTATTTTCTTGATTTTTAATTTTTTACAAGCCCTAAGCCTTCTTTCACCAGCGATTAAAGTAAACCCTCCTTCTCCATCGTCACTTTTGCTTACAATTAATGGCTGTATTAAACCATTTTCTTTTATTGACTCCGCAAGCTCTTGGAGTTCTTTTTCTTTAAAAATTTTTCTAGGCTGATGAGGATTCAACTGAATTTTATCTGCATCAATTAAAAAAGGTGAATCTTCCTTCAACTCTTTTTTCTTTTCAATTATTGCTTTGGGTATAATTTCCTTTTTTTCTTCAAAGTTACTTCCCTGAAGATTACCAAACAGTGCTGCTGCCCCTTTACCCAAAGCCAAGTTTTTTTTCTTTGCCATTATCAACCTCTATTTAACTAATTCAGATGGTGCTTCACTTTTTATTTTTTTAGAAAACTTTTTTCTTTTCCCAGTCTCTGGTTTTTTTTCTTTTGTACTAGTTTTAGTTTTTAAAATCATTTCTTTTGCAAGAGATAAGTACGCCTCACTCCCCCTAGATTCTATATCATAGAGTATGATGGGTTTACCAAACGAAGGGCATTCCGATAGTTTTACATTTCTTGGAATAACCGACTTAAACACTTTATCATTAAAATGCTTTCTAATTTCTCCAGCCACCTGCTTATGCAAATTATTCCGTGAATCAAACATTGTTAGAAGTATTCCATCAAGCTCTAAACCCGGGTTTAGTGAGCTGTTAACTAGCTTTACCGTATTCAACAATTGAGCCATCCCCTCCATAGCAAAGTACTCAGTCTGAAGCGGCACAACAAAAGAGGTCGAAGCATTTAGGGCATTTATCGTCAATAGACCTAGTGATGGCGGACAATCTATAATAATATAGTCGTACTTATCGTTAATTTCTTCAAAAGCGATCTTGAGCTTTGACTCTCTTGCGAACTCACTAACTAGCTCTATCTCTGCGCCTATTAAGTTATTATCTGAAGGACAAATATCGAAATAAGGTAACTCTGTTTTATATATTGCTTCCTCAATAGGAAGCTTGCCTATTATTGCGTGATAAATATTCCCGTTAGAGAATTTATTTTTGTCTAAACCAACTCCAACACTTGCATTCCCTTGAGGGTCTAAGTCTATGAGTAGCGTCTTTTTTTCAGCAACTGCTAAGCAAGCTCCAAGACTAATTGAAGAAGTTGTTTTTCCAACACCCCCTTTTTGATTAACCATTGAAATAATTTTTGCCATTGCTTACTCCAAGCCAATTTTTTTCTTCAATCAATAAAACATGATCACTATTAAAAAAAGCTAAAGTAAATCAGAAAGTTTGACAAGGTTAATTTTATTTTTAGGGCTTGTTCCACATGGAACACTAGTATTTTTGAAAATGAGTAAGACTCTTCCGTCTGTCCCAGGAATTTCAAACTCATTTTCTTCTACCAACTTCCAACCTTTTAATAAAGGCTCATCACCCTCTTTTTTAGAAAAGTTCGGACCCTTATAAAAACAAGCGTAGACTGTTTTAGTTGAATTAATACTGGCCAATAATTTATTAACATTACCAACCGCTTTAAAAGTAATTACCGTTTCTAAATCAATTAAAACTTCTTCAATTCTTTTATGAAACAGAGAGACATTCTTAAGGTTAAAATGGTCCGCAATCTTTTGAACCGCCTTTACTTTTTTACCTCTTCCCTCAAAGCCAACAAACTTAACTTTTGGAAATAAATAACTTAATGGAATAACAGGAAAACCCCCACCAAAACCAATATCTATCAAAAGCTTATGTTTCTCAAGCACATCAGTTATAAGCCTAGTTTTTTCTATAGGAATTACAGAATCCAAAATCTGTTTTTGATAAAACTCATCTTCATCTAGGATTCTAGTTAAATTTAACCCTTTTAGGTCACCTTTTAAATATTGAAGATACCTTTGACTAAAATCTTTCATTCTAAATAAAATTTCCCGCAACAAAGGCCAAAGTAGCTGGCCTTATTCCTTCAATTTGCCTCAACTGACCAAAACTATTTGGCCTGATTTGCTTTATACGAAGCCGACATTCATGCGAAATGTTTGTCGAATTAACCAAAGCTTCCCAATTAATTTTCTTGAGACTTAGCTTTTTAATCTTTTCTGCCTCAGTTGAAGCTCTTTTAATATAACCTGCATACTTTTTAGAAATTGCGACAGATCTAACACAAGAATCCAAGAATTTAATTCCAAAGTTATTCAACTCCTTCATCAAAGTTTCTACAGGATCTAAGTCAGCTCTTTTTAACAATTCAGCTAAAGTTATATTTTCTTCCAAAGGACCATAACCCATTTTATTAAAATAACTCATATTCTTTGATGTCATTTTATATAAATAAGTTTCACAAAGCTCACTTAACAAGTCGTAATCTTCCAAATATTGTCTTTGGTATTTATCCAATTCATTGTTTTGGCAAAGTAGCTTTCTATAGGGAGCTAATCTATTTATGACATTATCCTCTCGGATAAACAGCCTATTTTCTGACCTTGCTGTAAAAAGCCTGTAGGGTTCATCCCGCTTATTTGAAGTAAGGTCTCCCACCATAACTCCAATATAGGAATCCATTCTGTCAAAAACAAGAGGTTCCTTTCCCAAAAACGACAATGCGGCATTAACACCTGCTATCAAACCCTGGCCGGCAGCCTCTTCATACCCTGAGGTTCCATTAATTTGACCAGCGAAATACAGACCTTTGATGTCCTGGCTTTGTAACGTCTCATCTAGCTGAGTCACATCGACGACATCGTATTCAACAGCATACCCATGAACTAAAAACTCGACATGTTCCAAGCCACTTATTGTTTTAATAAATGATTCTTGGATATCAGCTGGCAAGCTAGTGGATACACCATTAGGGTACACAGAATGCGTTTCTAAGCCCTCAGGCTCTATAAAAACATGATGGGTATTCCTGTCAGGATAACGAAATGCTTTGTCCTCAATACTTGGACAATATCGAGGCCCCACACCAGTTATTTGACCATTAAAAATAGGAGAATCTTCTTTATTCTCTCTTATTATCCCCAAAGTTTTTTCATTTGTACGCGTTAGATAACACTCAACTTGAGGTAAAAACCTAAAGTTAGGTTTATGTAAGCAGTGGAAGTTTTTAGCGCTTAAATCTGAAGGTTGAGGTGTCATCTTTGAAAAATTAATTGTATTTTTGTTTAGTCTAGGTGGAGTGCCTGTTTTAAACTTTTTCCCTAAGGTTTTAACACTTGCAAAAAGGTCTTTTAGATTTTTTGAAGAAGGACTCCCAACTCTTCCACCCTTAATTTTTTCACTTCCTCGGTGTAATACTCCCCCTAGAAAAGTACCTGTTGTAACAACAACTTTTTCCGACTCTGCGATTAAGCTTTTAGAGTTACCAAAAAAAAGAAAAGATCCTGAATTACTTTTTTCAATTTTATCGACCTTTTCCTTTATCACACTTATATTTTTATGACTCGAAATCAACTTCTCTGCATTAAAAGCATAGATATCTTTATCTAACTGAACCCTCGTGGACTGAACAGCATATCCCTTGGATTCATTTAAAATCCTGTACTGGATTCCTGATAGGTCCGCAAGCCTACCCATTAGACCACCCATCGCATCGATTTCCCGAACGACTTGACCTTTGCCAACACCGCCAATAGCAGGATTACATGGTGTTGAACCAATTTTAACATTCGGGCCTGTTACAAGGGCTGTTTTTAACCCTAACTCCGCAGCAATCCAAGCTGCCTCTAAACCAGCATGACCCCCACCAACAACGACAAGATTATAATTCATTGAAAACACACTTTTTATAAAAAGTTCCACATAGAACAATTTACTAACACAAGATATAAAAAAAACAAAGACAGGGCTACTTACCAATACAAAAATTTATAAAGACATTATTGAGCACTGAGTCAGGACTTACTATACCAATTAGCTCGGATACCTTTTCACCCAGAACATTAACCTCTGAAGATAATATCCCGACATCATCAACCTTCTTATAAGTGTCCTTAAATTGGCGAGCATATAAATAAGCATCCTTGATAACGCCTGAATGACGCTCAACAACAATGGGATCTGACTGCATTAGCTCTTTATACCTCGAAGAGATAACTCTCTCAAATAAATCTAGTGCCTCTCTTATATTATCATTTTTCGTTGGTCCTATAGGACCAGTCCCTAAATTTTTTGGTCCTATAGGACC
>DKQD01000061.1:0-3112 GCA_002474345.1 Bacteriovoracaceae bacterium UBA7317 | reverse complement strand
TTAAAACTTTGGAGTGGTCCTATAGAACCACTTTCCTTTAATCCAATAAAAACACCTGGAATCCCTTCTAGGCTTGCCTCTGAGATAATTTTATCGCACAGGTCTAAGGAGCCCTCTTTTTCACAGTGACTAAAAATAATGAAATCGATTTTAGAAACTTCTCCAGGCAAATCAAAACTCTCATATGGGTTAATCACTAGTACTTTAAAAAAAGACTTCTTATAGATATCAATGGCCAAGTTAATACCTTCTGCCTCAATACTATCCTCTGTGCTTCTAAGTCCTGCAGTGTCAACCAATTTATAATTTACCCCTTCTATATCAATATACTCGCTTATATAGTCTCTAGTTGTTCCTGGGATACTTGAGATTATAGACCTCTGAGTATTCAGTAAAAGATTAAAAATCGTGCTTTTGCCTGCATTTGTCTTTCCTACAAGAACAATGCTTGGAGAAAGAAAGCCAGACAAATTAACTTTTGTTCTATTATGTAAACTCTCTAAATGATCATAAAAACGACGAAAATTATCTACAAAATTACTCAAAGCTACTTCCTCACCAATATCTTCGGAGAAATCAATCATAAGCTCTACCGAAGATTTTAAGCTCGTATAGAGCTCTAGAAGCTTTAAATAGCTTGCGTGAAGGTCACCCCTTAATAGGCTTAAGCCCTGCGAGAAAACAGCCTCAGAATTAGCATTTAAAAGAGAATCTAATCCCTCTACTTGCGATAATGTTAGTTTTTGATTTTTTAAGGCTCGATAAGTAAATTCGCCAGGCTCTGCTAAGCGAAAAAAACCATCAGCTGTGAAAAGCTTTAAAATTCTTTTAACATTTATTGGGTTTCCATGAACAGAAAGCTCTACAGTATTCTCACCAGTATAACTCTTTTGTCCCTGAAAAAAAGTGAGTAAAGCTTGATCCAGTACCTGCTCCTTATCTACAATATTAACAAGGTAGCTTTTCCTTGGAACAAAAGAATCAAGACTTTTATCAAAATATTTATTTAGAGAAGCAATATCTCTAAAGCCACTTAACCTCAAAAGTGAAATAGCACACTTAGTTTCAACTCCACTCGAACAAGCGATAATTGGTTTTTCGTCAAATAGCTTCAAATTTAGACCAGTATATCAATCTGTGGTTTTATAAACAAAATATTGCTGAATCATCCCAAATAATGTCGAGACGAAAATATATAAAACAAGACCAGATGAAACATTAATCATTATAAACCCAAAGAAAAAAGGCATGAACATCATTATTTTCTTCTGAGTTGGGTCTGCCGTAGTTGATGGTTGAAACTTTTGCTGTAAAAATATCGATAGAGCCATTAATACTGGCAGAACATACAAAGGGTCTTTTTGACTAAGATCAGTAATCCAACCAAAGAAAGGAGCTCCTAATAACTCTACAGACTCATACAAGACTTGATAAAAAGCAAAGAAAATAGGCATTTGTAGTAATAAAGGCAAACATCCTCCTAAAGGATTCGCTCCTGCCCTTCTAAACAACTCCATTGTTTCTTTTTGCATCCGTTGGGGATCATCTTTAAACTTTTCTTTAATTTTAGTTAACTCTGGCTGAACTGTTTGCATCTTCTTCATACTCTTAAACGATTTATACTGTAATGGGAAAGTTATCATTCGAATTAAAAGAGTTAGAAGGATAATTGCAATACCATAGTTTGGTATATACTGATAAAAGAATTGAAGACCTCTCATAATAGGCACTGCTAAGATATAGAAGAAACCAAAGTCCACTGATAGTTCTAGTTTATCACCAAAAGACATTAAATAATCATAGTCTTTTTTTGTAAAAATCAAGCCACCTTTAATTTTATTAACAGGTTCAATTGTATCTAAATAAAACCGCCCCGATTCGCTAGTTGAAAACTTAGCCATTTGCTTTTCCTCAAAGGTAAATGCAAATAGGTGGAAATTAAAGTCTATACCAAACCACTTAACCTTTGATTCCCCACTTTCACTATCACCAACAATGAAACGGTCTACATCTTTAGAGAAAACAAGAAATTTTCTCATTTGGTTGTTGTCCATCTCTTTTTTAGTGGAATTCAAAATAAACCTGAAACGATGAGCTCTAGTTGAATTAATAGTGAAGTCTAGCTTGCCATTGTCTAGGAGTGATATTACAACGTTCAAACCTAAAATTTCATCTTTTCCTATTACGCTCTTGCCATCATCACTTACTGTCCAGTCTAGTGAAATAGCCTGAGGTCCTGTTGGGGTCAAAACCTGAATTTGAAATGGCTTTCCACGACCAACTGTAGATACAAAATCAATAATTGCGTTTTTATTTTGAGAGCCTTCAATTTCAAGACTGTTGTTAAAAGAAAAATTTATTTTACCATCATCTAGAGTGTGACTTTCAACCTTTGCAGATGATGACTTTATAACCTCCCTTGAAGGAGCCCCGTCAAAAGCTTTATCCGCATTTGATGTTCCAGCTTGTTTGTCGTAGACCTTCCCACGCTCTTCATAGGCTTTGATCTTATCATCAACAGAAACCTTAGGGGCGAAAAAAGTTTGCCAAACAACTAAAACAACACCAGATAGAACAACCGCCAAAAAGACTCTTCTCTGATCAGAACCCATTTTTTTTCTCCAATTTTAATAAAAAAGCCATCATATGTCTCAATCAAGTGGTACAGGATCCACTCCCCCACGATGGAATGGATGGCATTTCAAAATTCGAAGTAGTGAATACCACATTGCTTTAA
Source organism: Bacteriovoracaceae bacterium UBA7317 (assembly GCA_002474345.1). Taxonomy (GTDB): domain Bacteria; phylum Bdellovibrionota; class Bacteriovoracia; order Bacteriovoracales; family Bacteriovoracaceae; genus UBA7317. The sequence continues at coordinate 375 of DKQD01000061.1, read as the reverse complement.
AAAAAGAAAACTTTTGAAAACACTCATGGGAATAACACGAGCAGGTTGGCACAAACCTACAATTCGAGCCTAACATAGGAGAAATACAGACCTGATAAGCACGAATAATAAAAATAAATACTTTCTTCAAAATAGTTAATCATCCCCAAAGCGGGACCCTTCTAACTTCAAAAGGATTTCCTGTATGCAATCTACGAACCCTCTCTCCCTCTTTTCCCTATCAATATCTGCATTACGCCCAGGACGAAAGAGATTGGGAGAAACAACAAAGAGGATATCAAAGCCACTCTTTTTGACATTAGAAGTTCTAAACCTCTCCCTAACAAGTCTTTTTAAGCGATTCCTTTGATTAGCTGGCCCGACTTTTTTGCTAAC
>DKQD01000091.1 GCA_002474345.1 Bacteriovoracaceae bacterium UBA7317 | reverse complement strand
CCGCCACCTTCGTGAGCGATTCCCTTAAAAGGAGTGATCAAATTTAGGAAGCTTTCTAGCGTAGGAGTCCCAGCAAAGAGTTCATTGAAGAACGTCATGAGAGCATCATACTTAACCACCGTGAGGGTGGCATTAGTGTTCTCCATCAGCAAATGGGCAGCCCCATAATGACCCGCTTCATGAATGGCAGTATTGATAGCATACCCGTCTGCCAGGCCAACCATACCAAAGCCCCCGCGGGTTTCGCCCAATCTAGCACTACTTTTTCCTTGCCTTGCCTCCTGACAAAGCATTTCTATATTAAGGCCACTCCAGACCTGCCTCCTAATGGTCTCTGTAATTTCACTAGTTGGAGGAAGAGTCTTCCGCTCTTTTTGACTTAGCCGTTGTACCCTTTCATTCACGATCCGATCGATCTTTTTTTCCATTTTCGCAGCAGAACCCCCACCACAAAACTGACTCTGTAGGGCCTCAAGTTTGTCCATGATATCCTTTGAGCCAAAAGACGCAGAAGAAAACAGAAGTGAACCGATAAGGGTAAGAATACCAGGCCATACTTTCCAAAAATGATTTCGCATTATGATCTCCTCGCCTAGGCTAAGATAAGGAAGATTTTCTTAATGATTTTTAGTAATCATTTATCGAAACTATTTAAAGAAATCTTAAACAATAATGGCAAGTGACAAAGGATTTTTCAGAGTACTTGACTCGAATAAAAATAACGAAATTAGGAAAAGGCCCTCTCAATACACCAAAAAGCCGCCACACTACCTAACGCGTAGGTTTGAATTTTTTTGGCCCAAAAAGGAATAGTGATCTTAACTTTACGTAGTAAAAATAAGATGAGGCATAGGACTCCAATAAAGAAGACCTGACCTAGTTCAATTCCTAAATTAAAAGAGAATAAGGTCAGAGGTATTTCAGATTGGGGCAATCCAACTTCTTTAAGGGCCCCAGCAAAACCCAACCCGTGGATGAGTCCAAAGAAAAGAGGCATTCCCCATGGGTAACTTGTCATAATAGACTTTTTCTTTTGATCAATTTCAGCCGCGAGAATTAGAAGTGTCAAAGCAATGCCAAATTCAGAAACACGAGGGGAAAGATAAATAAGGTCAAGCACAGCTAAAGAGAGTGTGATGCTATGACCGATCGTAAAAAATGTAATGGTCACCAAAATAGTTTTAAAATGAGTCATAAGAATAATAAGGGCAAAAATAAAAAGTAAATGATCAGCGCCACTTAAAATATGCTCGAACCCCAAAATCATATATTTTTTAAAAAAATCCCATGATGAAAAAATCTTGGAAATAACAATTTTACTTTTTTTACTATTTAAAACTTCCTGAATCAGTCTTTTATCTTTAAACGTTATGTGAAGGAGGACATTACGCTTACTCTTACTTAAGCCCTTAACTTCAATTTTTTTTCCGATAAGGGAGCTATCACAAGACATCTTATAGGTCTTAATAAAACCAGTGTTTTCATAAGAGTAATTTGGTTTATCCAAGGCCTTACAGCCTTCAGGAATTAAAGGGGCGACTTTCTCTCCCCTAACTCTCATTTCAGGACCTTTCCATAAAACCTCAAAGATGCCTTTGTCTTGTTCCCATATTTTATAGAAAGACGGTGCTAAGGGGTGAGCATAAAGGTCTTGCATCAAGAAACGAAAAAAGAGAAGGAGAAAAATGATTCTCATATTAGACCTCTTTCAAAACAACATTATAATAGCGCCTTAAGTTTTGAATTTCTTCAAAAAGCGCCCTCTTTTTTCTTTCTTCAATAATTAAAAGCCGTATTCTACTTTTGACCAGAGAAAGAGGATGAGGTCTTTTAGGAATGACTTTTTCAATTCTAACCAAATGGTAACCAAAGGTGGAGGCAATAGGTTTAGACCACTTTTTTTCCTTTAAAGAAGATAGCTCCCTATAAAATTTTTTTCCTAAGGATTTTTTTATTTCCTTTTTTGAAAGAGTTAAAGAAGAACCCATGTGAAAGTCGTCTGATTCACTTTTCCATTTTTTAATATCTTTTATAGATAAAAGAGTTTTGGCCTTTTCACTTTTTTTGAAAAAAATCTGAGAAAATTTTATGAGAGAAGGTGAACTGAATTTAGAAAAGTTTTCTTTTTGATAATTTTTAATATCTTCTAGATTTGGTTCTTGAAGAGTATTTTTAAAAGGAAGCAAAGACTTTACCCTCTGAATAAGCATTCGCCTAACGACAAGGTCTTCTTTATCCATTCCTAACTCTAAAGCCTTTTTGAAATAGTAATCATCATCTTTTTCCGGACTTCCGTCTCTTTTCAACATAAACCGCATATTTTTAACAAGCCACTTCCTAACAGTGGGGTCTGACTCATTTATCTTTAAATTAAGGGCCTCTCTAAAAAGAATTTCATTCGTGATTTCAACCTGAATGAGTGAATCAAAAAGGCCCTTTTCAAATTTTCCATTTTTTGAAAATGATTTTTCTCTCACTTCCCTTATTTTTTCTCTAGAAATAACTATTGTTTGCTCTTGTCTTTCGGGTTTAAAATGAGACTTTAAAATGAAAAGACTCGTCCCCAAAATTAAAAAGAAACCAATAGATTTTAACATTTCTTGACCTACTTTTTAGGAGGGTTGTACCAAATGGGAGAACTCCATGCCCTTTCCTGGACGGTTTCTGGATAAACACCCATTTGTATTTTTTCCCATTTTTTTGGATTGACCTCACTTATATTTTTGTGAAGGCAACAATGCCTAAAGCCTTTTGGTAAATTCTTTTGCTTTTTCTTTGAGGAACAGATATCACTAAAAAAATCTACTGGCTTTTTCTTGGGATGACTTTTTAAAGCATAGTCTCTACACTGCAGCCACGACCACCGACAAACTGGATTTTCAATAACTCTTGCATAATAAAAGGCCCTTTCTTTAGGATTAAAATCTGGGTCCATCCAAACATTACATAGAGCATCTGTTTCAGGTCCTTTTGGCATACAGGTGTTCAAATCAACATGAGCATTATTGTCTGGTGAGCCGGCCACAGTATAGACTTTTTCATGAGATTTCCCCTTTTCATCGACCCAGCCTTTAATAATCTGGATTTGTTGGAGAGGAGTGCTTCTTTCTATTTGATCTGGTTTTCCAATATCATTACCAGGGTCTTTTAAAGCTGCAACAGCAAAGACCGGCGCCTTATTTCCTTCATAAGTAAGGTCACTCCCCATAGGCACACCCAATTGATAACCTTTTTCAACGAATTCTCCGCCAGAGAGTCCTGTTCCTTCTCCATTATATTTAACACTTTGGCATAGATTTTTTGCCTTACTTTCATTAAAATCCCATCCTCCAAAAAAACGAACAAGAATTCGCGTTCCACTTGTGGCATAGGTTTCCTTTCTTAACATGGCATCAAAAATATAGTCTCTTGAGTTTTCCTCTGCCCAAACGACGGCCAAACCTCCAGCACTATAAGACATAAAGTCTGACAATCCTTCAGTGTTTTCGTTAGCTGCACCGGCACCTCCGTGCCCCTTAAAAGAAGTTTCACTACTTGCCCCCGGGGCTCCTATATGGGTGTCAGTACTTCCAATAAAACCGTATTTAAAAGGATTTTCGCCCAGTTTATTTTCTAGTTGAAGCCCTCTTGAGTGCATAACGAATAAAATCTTTTTTTGTTGGGTAAGTGGAAACTCTTGAAAAAAGAAGAGCATGGCCTTTTGTTAACCACTTCTCAGGACGTGATTCTTTTTCTGCAATTAAGTTATTAAAAGGAAATTTTTCAAAGCTACAGAACTCATCGGCATTATCAATAACGGGGGCCTGCTTAAAAAAGGTCCCTGGTCTATAGTAATGGCATTCAGAACCTCCTTTATGTTGATACATCTCAACAAGGGGCTCAAATTTCTTTCTCTTTTTCACATAGGCTTTATCAAAGTCGCCTTGATTTTTGTCATAGAGGTTAAAAGACTTTCTGAGTTTACGGGAAAACATTCTTCCCCCGCTAAGGTTTGGATTATGGGGAACTGCTAATACCTCACATCCATGCCCATCTTCATTTTTCAGCTTTTTATTGTTTAAACATTTTTTAGTAAGCTGATCCCAAAGAAGTTCAGGGTGCTTGGCATCCATCCCGGAAATAACTCTTTTAGGTACTCTCTTATTTCTAAAAACAACATTTCGGTGGAGGTTTCCACCAAAAGGGGCCAAAGAATATTCATAACCAATGAAAGAAGTAAATTTACAATCTTCACTTCGATCATAGACGGCTTCAGCAGAATCGATCATTTCCTTCCAAACGGTTTCCGAAGCTTTAAAACAATCCTTTCCTTTTTTACCGCAGTATTTAAATCGTTTAAGTGGTTTTTTAGAGTGGTGAAACATTCCTAACTTTCCTCCACCCATATAAACAGTTAAAAATAATTGGGCGATTTCGGGCAAGTTTCTTCTAAGCGCTTTACAACCTCTTGAATTATAGGCATCAGGATAAAGGTCTTTAATAGCGCAAACGCGGACCTCACCTAAAAACTCCGCATGATCACTCACCATCGCAAAATCAAGAGGGCGGCCTAGCTGAAGGCTTCTCGTAGGACTAGCTGAAAGTTTAGGTATTTCGGCCGCTTTTTCTCCTTCACTTAAAACCATATTCTTTATATTTAATTGTCCACTTTCCTTTTCCGCTATCCATGGATGCAATGGTATTCTCTCACCCATAGCAAACCTATACGCTTGAAAAGGCGTGGTTCGGACATCCTGGGCACCTGCATCTAGGGAACGAGAAGTATGGACATGGATATCTCCGAATAAAGGTTTTCTCAAACGATTATAATGGCGGCACTTTTCGCGTTTTTCGCGGTATTGAATACGCCTTTCTTCAGGATCTTCAGAAAAAGAATGAGGAGAAATTAAGAAAAAAAAAAGAGTGTAAAAATATTTTTCATAAAAATATATCGGTTTTTCACTCTATTTTTTTTAAATTTTTTCCCAAAAAACCTAACTTTTTCTAAGGCCAAAAGCGATTTTTGGGCCAAATACATTTAGTTTCGAGGTCGCGTTGTCAATAACTCCTTTTATTTCTAAGCCGTACACCCAATAAAAGCGAGGATTAAAAAAATTGAAAAGATAAAGAATATCAAATCTCTAATTGGACTAGGGTTCAAAGAAAGAATATCTATTTAACTTATAAAGAAAGTTAATTCCCTATTTAAAAATGTAAATTTGCTAAAAACTATACCTGGCTATAAAAAGATAAAAACTTAGGGGAATAAATTTTACCAATCGCTGCTCACGCAATTTAAAATATACTTTTTAGGAAGATTATCGTTTGATAAATGAAAAAAGATAGCGAAAAGTCTAGCAAAGGCATTCATCATCACAGCAGGATAAATCATCCAAGAAGAAATTTTTACTTTTATATTCTTCTACAACTTCTGACAATACCTCTGATGACAAGTTTTCTCTTTTTGCGATTTCTCGAGCAACTATAGCAAATCTTTGTCTATACTTATATATAAAGCAGAACAAGGCATTACGATGCTTTACTTGAGGACCGACTAAAAAAAGATTTTCTGTTTTGGTAGACTCATCAACTTCGTTAACTAAAGGATATTTCTCATTGTGATTAAATAAATCTTTCACGAGAGAAATGCTCGTATCAAACCCTGTACAGTTTATTGGCTTATGCTTAGATTCTAGGACTTCTCCATCTGAAGTAATGACAGAGTACTTATCCTTGTCGAGTTCGACGCTCACCACTCTTGTATTATCGTAATACTTTAAATGATCAAATATCCCGTCGATTCTATCTCTAGTGAACGGAGAAAGAGCGTAGCTTGAGTCACTTGAAACCATCTCTAAATAATTAGAGCTATCAATAATAGTTGCTTTTTTTCCAGCTTTAATAAGGTTAATGGCGGTATCAAAACCAGACTCATATCCTCCTATCACAACTCTTTCTTCACCTTCAAGATTTGAAAATGAAGCGACATCGGAAAAATGAGTACAAAACTCACTCCCTTCAAAAGACTTCCTTTTAGGGTATTGATACTCACCGGCTGCCCAAATAAGATATTTAGCTTCGTAATTCCCTTCATTAGTAAACAATGTAAAACCAGACTCATTCTTAGAAACAGTCCAAACGTCAACATCATGATGAATCTTTAGCTTATAATGGTAAGAGACAACATCAAGATAATGGGCATATTCAATTCCAGTTGGATGTTCTGTTCGAAGATTAAATGCAGGGGATGTTTCTGGTGAGATGGCATTCAAATCCGGCATGTTAAAAAAATTTCCGGTGAAAGAAGGAGAAATGAGACGAGACTCTTTTGGCCATTTTCTAAAGGAGGAGCCAACTTCATCTTTTTCCAAGATTACATAATCAACTCCCATTTTCTTTAGAACAACACCAACTCCAACGCCTGCAGAACCTGCACCAACGACAATGGTATTAAACTTTTTAGTCGATGACTCAGTACTTGTTTGCAAATTTACACCTCAATTGATTTTAAAGCTTCCTATTAAAAATATTACTATTTTTTTAAACTTGCAATATTTGCAAACAACCAAAGAAGTGCTGCAAATAACTGTAGGTAATCTCCTATAGAGCTAAGCCCGTAGACAAACACACTGACTACCCAGCACAAACTTGCCAAAGTTTGTCCGAGCCATTCAGCTTCGGTTATTTTTGAACGCCAGTCTTTAAAACCATTCAAATCACTGGAAGTTACTGATTTTGAGTTCATAATTTTCTCCGACTTTTAAGGGCCACACATTACTATTCTTAAAAGCTATTTGCAATCATTCACATAATGCAAAATTAACGTCTAAACAAAATAAATGCTCGAAAGACTCACAGCACAATTTAATACTCTTAAACCAAAAAGGTTTAATTGGGATCACCAAGGTGAATTTCTCCCTAAAATCCGCCACAGAGTATTTACAACAAAGTTTAGTCCCTTCGGAAATAGCTTATGTTTTTAAAAAAGATGATTTATTTATTAATGCTCCTTACTTTATCTTCATGTGAAGGTGATGCATCTTTGACCCGATCTCATTTTGGTATTTAGAAGGAAAGTAAATGATAATTTATTTTTAAGAAAGATTTTTAATTTTTTCATGGCCTTGCTTACTTAAGTTCATAGGTAAATATCCGATGTCTGAGTTTTAAACCTATATTTTTTTCTTAATTTTTAGGGATTCGACCATGGGCCTAATGAAATCAATAATCATCCCATTTATAGCATCACTGCTTTTGACTGTAGGTTGTAAAGCAGAAAAGAAGCCCCCTAAATTAAGCGAAGCAGAAATCGCAAAGCAGAAAGAACTTAGACTGGATGTCACCGCTGAGTTTTACTTAAAAAGTTATTTAGCACTTGGCGGGGCAACATTAAAACCAGGTGAAAAAACATTTCAAAAAGCAAAAAAATTAGTTTTGAAAACTGAGGTTCCAGCACTTCTTATCAAGCAACACAAGTGTGAGACAACTGCCCCTGAATATAATGCAATCAAGAAATGTGTATTCACAACAATTCAGGATAGCTCCGTTTTCCCAGCTTTCTTTAAAGCTGGTACCGCTTTATTAACTGAGCTACGAAAACACAACCTCATTTTTATTCCTAAATATAAATAAGGAAATCAGTAAAGCACTTTATGAATAACGTTCAAGCGATTTACTAAAACTGCTTACCCTATACTTCTGGAAAGTCAGGTCCATATCAACCATCGACTCTCGGATGTGAATCGGCTCATGGCCCTGTTCCTCAAGATCAAAATCCCTCTTAATTTTGGTTAGATCAAACTTCACGTTATTGCCCCACATCCGTCTAGGGAGTGACTTGTCTAGTCCAAGAAGGGGGCCGACCTTTGTAAAAAGCCACTTGAAGAAAAATTTTGGCATTTCAAAAAGAGGAAGTAGTTTCCACTTTGTACGCTTGTCGCTTCTAATAACATTACAGAATTCATAAAATCGAACCAATCGCTGTGGGATCAAATAGCGTCCTTTTGCCTTAGGACTTATCATCGCAAGCGAATGCATTAAGGCCGCATCCCGAACATCTTGCATAGGAAAACCTACTGGTGGACAAGCAGGAAAAAAGAGGCCCATGCGAACGTATTTGAGAAACATAGCATTTATGCCCGTTGCCTTTGAAAAACACATCGGCCCAAATGTGCCACCGATGAGCAGTGATACCAATTCCCATTGCGATTGACCGGCCTCAATCTCTTCGGCGCGCTTCTCTTGGAGCACCTTCGAGTGAACGTAAGGGAAATCTGTTGGTGAGGTGGTCTCAGCCCAGTCATCCTCAGATACCGTCCAGTCAGGATTCTCCAAAGAAGGTGCATAGTCGGCAGCTGCTGTTAAACACGTTCCAGTTAATACTACCCTTTTGACTGTTGGCGCTTTACTGCAGGAAGCGAGGACGTTTTAGATTCCAGCTATCGCGGGGTCGAGAAGTTTTTCTTTTATCTTCTCCTCTGAACCTACCATAAAGAAAGGAGACGCCACATGCAACACAACTTCACACCCGGAAATCGAATGGTCGTATTCTCCCGGATTCAAAAGGTTCGTCACCTTAAAAAGCTTGAGGCGTTTATCAGCACCTGGCATAGCTTTCAAAAAACCAACCTTCTCCTCATCCAGGCTCCGAACGGGTGCATGTACCGTATGCCCCGCACGCAAAAGCCTTCGCACCACATGCGAACCGACCATTCCCGTTGAGCCGGTAACACAACACACGCGCTTTCTAGAACTCTCTTCTAACGGTGTCAGTGGTACTTAGTCTAAAAGGACAACGACATCTGGACTTTCTGTAATCGGCAATTTTGATAATGATGACTGCATATATTTCAATCCTTGGAAGTAGCAGGTTTCTGATTCTTTATCTAATTATTTTATCTCACAAAGGTAAACACTCAAAGCAAACTTCATTTAAACCCATTTATTAAAAGGATCGTTTAAAAGGATGTTTCGAAAAAATAGGACCTAATCCTCGAGGTTTTTCTTGGTATGGTTAAAAATTAACGGGAACAATTGTTAAACTGTATGTGTACTTTAAACCTCAATGAATGCAAAAGGGTTAGGAGACCCCTAACCCTTCAATTGACTTTTATGCAGGAGTTTCAACCCCACTTACTTTCCAATCTGCCCCTTGGAATTCCTGGGTAAATGTCCAAAATTCAGTAATGTCCGTGTAGCTATCTTTGTTACCGGAAACAATATTTCCATTTTTATCAGCTTCATACTCAATTAGGGACACTTCAAACTTTAAGGTCATGTGTTTTTTTGAACTTTCTTCCCAACTATCAGTAACTTCAGTTTTATTAACCATGAGGTTTTCTAATGTCGATGTATGGCCCTTACTGTTCATTTCAGTAATTTCATTCATGAACTCTGAGTAAACTTCAGAGGTCATTTTATTCTTAACTCCATCCAGATTCTTTTTGGACCAAGCATGTTGAATTTGAAAAAAATCTTTGTTTCTGTCGCTTATAAATTGAGGGTTTTGCTCAATATCCAAATGGTTTTCTTGTCCGTTATTATAGGTCTCTCCTTCAAAAGGTCTTCTGACCTGTTCACTGAAACCCTGATCCCCGAAACTTTGTTGATTAAGAGCTTGCTGGTTTGGAACTTGGTGATCATGTTGATAATTGGCACCTGCATAAGAAGTATTTTTTTTGTATCTAAAATAAAGGAAGACTCCACCTCCTATCAAAAGAAGAAGAAATATAAACCCCATTCCTCCGCCTCCTCCGGCCCCGGCACCTGCTGGGTTCATTCCAAAAGCTTTAAACAAAAAACCACCGATCATCGTTCCAGCTACTGCACCCATCATGGATTTCATAAACGTACCACTTTTTCTGGGCTGATTCATTTGGTTTCTTCTAAAGCTATTGGGGTTTACCCTTTTATTGGAGTTGAAAAAACTGCGGCTACTGCGTTTTCCAAAAAATTTACCTCTTCTGGACCTCGCCTCACTAAATTCTGAGAGACTCATAAATAAAAGAAGAAAAATTGCCATTACTTTCATTTCACATCCTTAAAAATCCTGAAACTACGCGTTGATTTTTTATACGAAAGGTTACTAGTTATAATAGAATAATAATCACGAATGACTTCATTTTCAAGGCCCCCTATAGCATTAAATCAACTAGATTAACTTTTTGAAAGCAATTCAAAAATCATTAATAGTGGTGAAAAGTTGATCTGGCC
>DKQD01000045.1 GCA_002474345.1 Bacteriovoracaceae bacterium UBA7317 | reverse complement strand
CCAATAGGCCAAGTCATTGGAACGCATTGAATGCTTAAAATGCTTTCCAGATTATCGATAAGCTCAAAATGGTCCATCGTATCACGGTCAAACTTATTCATAAAAGTGACAATAGGAGTGTCTCTCATTCGACTGACTTCCATAAGTTTGATAGTCTGCTCTTCAACACCTTTTGCTGAATCAATCATCATAAGGACTGATTCTACTGCAGTTAGTGTTCTGTATGTATCTTCAGAAAAGTCTTTGTGGCCTGGAGTATCTAGGAGGTGCATGGCCCTTTCACCATAGGGAAAGGACATTACAGAACTTGAGATAGAAATTCCTCTTTCCTTTTCAATTTCCATCCAGTCTGACTTTGCAAAGTTCCCATGCTTTGATTTAACCATCCCTGTTTTTCTAATGACCCGGCCAAACCACAGAAGTTTTTCAGTCATAGTGGTTTTACCAGCATCAGGGTGGGAAATAATAGCGAAGGTACAGCGCTTAAGTGTTGAATTATTCACATTTTTCTCCTAAATTTATAATCCGTTCCTGTATATCAGGCCTCTTGATTCCCGTCCATGTTTGTAGAGTGGTTTTGTTATTATTTTAGGGCTGAGGCAATAAAATTTGTTTGTATATGAGGACAGATCCATGGGCATTAAGGTCCTAGGACTTTCTTGGAGGGAGAGGTTTGAGAGATGTCATTTATCTTGCTTTAGGGGCCAACCTTTGTTTCGCCGTTGCCTCTCAAGTTTTTACTTATTTCAGTAGGGTCATATCAGCGACATGGATGAACTGTTTCAAGGCTTTGATAGCGCTTTTTGCTTTCGGAGCTTATCTTTTTTTCACAAAGAGCTGGGTAGGAGCGGAGTTATACTCCGGTTGCCTTCTCTTCCTCTCAGGTTTTTTAGGCTTGGCGATAGGAGATGTTTTTCTCTTAAAAGCGTTTTCAAAATTAGGTCCAGGAAGGACCCTGATCCTTTTTGGCTTTCAACCTCTTATTCTTGGTTTTTTTGGTTCTGTTATTTTTTCTCAAACAATGGATTTCCAAAAATTAAACGCTATTTTTTTCTTTATTCTTTGTGTCGGAACCTTTTCTTTAGAGTCATTTAAAAAGAAAGGAAGCTGGCAGTTTATGGGTCTTGTGATGGCCTTTTTTGGGATGTTTCTAGATGCTGGGGGTATAATATTAACAAGGCTTGCCTTCGATTCTCAAAAGGCATTAACCTCTATGGAAGGCAATTTTTACCGTTGTCTAGGGGCTCTTTTCGCTTTTTTTCTTTTTTCTAGATGGAGGCCCTTGGACTTGTACAAAAACTTTTCTATTTTGTCTTCTAAGTTAAAAGGATTGGCCCTCTTTGGCAGTTTAATAGGAACTTTTTTATCTTTGGCCCTTTACTTGAAGGCCCTTCAAACAGGGCATTTAGCGACACTTTCTGGACTTGCAATAACGGGAACAATTTTTGCAGCTTTTTTCGAGTGCCTTATAGAAAAAAGGTGGCCTTCAAAGTATCTACTTATCTCTTTTTGCTTCTTTATTTTTGGAATGAATATTTTGCTCTTTCAAAAATGAAAGATGCTTAAAACAAATAGTTAATCTTAAAAATCCGATAAATATACCTTTCTAAGACTTTAAGTCAGTTGTGAGGCAAGCCGTGCGAAAAGGTGAGTTCTTATGGGAAGGTCCTAGGCCATCAAACTATTTATGGAATAAAATGTTGAAGTCATACCGTCCGTCTAGGGAAAAAGGGAAGGTTTTAAAAGTTTTAACCATTTTAGATATTCTAAAAAACCAGGATTGGTTGACCCAAAATGGTTTATTCTCTTTTTCGGATGGGAACATTTTTTTTAAAAGGGTAGGTCTTCAAAGAGTGACAAGTCACTGCTCTTGGGACGATTATATTTTGAAAAAAGGTCAATGCTTTTTTCGATCAAGAGAGGTTTGTCAGTTAAAAGGAGTTGGAAGTTCAGGTTTAGAATTATTTGGGCCTTTGCAAAAGGGCAGTGATTCTTCTGTTGGAAGCCTAAAAGAGTGCCTTTCAGTCATTGATTCAATTAAGGTTAAACTTAAGCAGCGAGGAGACAAATTATCTTTTTTAGAGCTGTCTCACCTCCATCCTTCTTTAGAACTTATTGAAAAAACAGGAAGCTCTGGAGCCGAAAAATTTGTTTTTAATGGTCTAAGTCAAAGCGATTTTTTTTTCCAGCAAAAGCTTTTTACTGAACTAAATGGATTCTACCCCTTAAAATTAAAAGCTGTTATGCCCTCTGGTCATAGCTATTCATTCCAATTGTTCAAAAGTTCCTACAGGTTGTAGCTTATTTTTTTCTTGAGATAATGGAAGGTGCTTTAGCTACTAAGAAGAAATGTTCAAACCATAATGAGGAGGAATAATGACAGATCATATTGTTACTGACGATGATGCAGAAAGGATTGCAGCTCTTTTAAGGAGTGGGCCTTCTGATAAAGACGACCTATTCGGTATGGTACAAAAGGACTTTCCTAATATAAATAAAGTTAGTTTAGGAAGGATGCTAGATGAGTGGTTTAAGTTTTCTCCATCTCAAAGATTCTCTCAGGGTTCTGCAGAGTTTGTGAGGCGTCACTTCGGGCACTATTAGAGCTTTGGCCTTCAGTCATTGCCAAGAAGTCTTCTAACTTGGTCATTTTGGTAGAAAGAAGTAGACGCGGTGTGTAAAAAGTCCCTATTGAGCACTATTTCTTGAATTTTGACTAAAAATGTACTTTAATGGGGTTGCTCAATATTAAATATTGGTGTAAGTTTGCGAATTTTCTCGAGTACAGTCATGAAAGCACTGCAATCAAACAGTTAAATGACTTAAATTTAATGAGAACGCTAGCGAAGCTTTCGTAAATAATGCTGCTTACACCAATGATTAAATAAACGAGTTTTTGTTTAATTTTTAGTTAAAGGAGGACTTTATGAAAATTTCTGAGTTACAAGTAGGAGATAAATTGCATGTGGTCGATGATCTCTACGGTTCTCATAAAAAAATTCAAATAATTGAAATCCTTGAAAATGCTGTTAAGGCACTCAATTATAGAAACAAAGAAGTCACAATAGAGTGTGATGATTTAACTAACTACAAGAAGGAAGCCTAATCCATCTTAAATTTTAAATTAAGTTAAAATTAGCGGAAAATTATTTGGAAGGCCCTCAGTTTTGAGGGCCTTTTTTTTATACGTTATTTTCTTTTTGTTCTGTATTTTCTTGTGTTTGCCCTTCAACTAACAAGTTTGCCAACTTTTCTCTCATGTCGGGCTTTTTTAATGCTTCTTGAACTTTATATTCCAGCGGGGTTAATGATTCAATTTTGTCTTCCCACCAAGTAGGAGGTAGCTGGTCGATGGCCTCCAACAAAATATCGTTTAAATTGACGTCCTTAATATTTCTTTTTTTTATTTCACTCTGAAACAGAGATAGGGGGTGAGTTGGTAAGGTTGAAAGAAGGGCCTTGGTTTTCATTTCTTTAAAACCTTTTTCTTCAGCTGTTTTTTCTTTGTCTTTCTTCGAGGCTTTTTTGATTTCTTCTACGGCTTCAGTTTTAATTTCGTTTTCTATCTTAGTCTCCATAAGACATCCTTTTTTAAGTTAAGATCATTAGGGGTTTTTAATTAAAATTAAGAAATTAATTGAATATATTAGACTAAATGTTATTTATTCCGCAACAAAGACTTTTTAAGGTTCTTCTGTCATTGCTTTAAGAGAAATTTTTGTGAGGTGTTGGTACGGTATTGAAAGTGAAAGGTAAAAGAGAAGCCCCACCATAAAGCTTGCAAATAGGAGGTGAATAGGCTGCAGGTAAGCGGGAATTCCGAAATAGGCCATTCCGATACCAGAGATAACTTCAAGAGAAACTGTATAGAGAAGGGCCTTATTAAAGAGGGCCTCTTCCCTTAGGGCAACGTTTCGAAGGTAAAAGAAAAGGGCCACATGGCATCCTAAAACGACAATTGAGAAGCTTCTATGAATGGTGAAAAAGATTCCAAGGTTGTTGACCCACTCACTTCTTGATATGAGAGGTACCGCTGTCTGCACTAAATTAACTTCTTCACGTGTTTGAGTGCCTAGCACAACCTGAATAAGGGTCATAAAGAGGGTAATTAAAACAAGGGCTTGAGTGGAGCTCCATAATGGGCCATTTTTTTTTGGCGCTTTATTTTTTAAACTTTCATGAAGTTTATAAAGTCTTGTTCTATGCCAAAGGTAAAAAAGTAAAAAGACGATAAAGAACGCAACAAGCATATGGATGGTAATCATCCATTGGGCCAAATTTGTAGAAACAACGACGGAACCAAGCCACCCCTGAAAGCCTAAAACGATAAGAGTAAAGAAACTTAAGATAGGAATCTCTTTGCGTTCTTTTACATAAGAAAATGAGGTGACGAAGACCCCTAGGACACAAAAACCAATGATGACGCCAATAAGTCTATTAATGTATTCGGTCCATGTTTTAAAGGCATTAAAGTCTGCGATCTCTTTACCTTGAACTTTAAAAATTTCTTTATAGTTAGAAGGGAGCTCGCTTACCTCCGTCGGTGGAACCCATTGGCCAAAACATTTCGGCCAATCTGGACAACCCATCCCCGCCCCTGTACTCCTAACTAAACCGCCAACAAAAATTAAAAAATAGACAGCACAAATGGATATAACCAAAGATTTATGAAATGCTTCTTTATTTTTCATGATGACCTCATGTGTAAAACCGCAAAAAACACAACTTAAAAGTTTAGGGCAGTAGTGCTGTGTTTCAATTAGCCTGTTATATTTCTGGACATTATAATAATCAACTTAAAAAATAAAGTTAGGACAAGCTCATCGTCTTGAATGAGGGCTTGTCGAAATTAAGAGTTTTTTAGAGTTTTACTGACTTAATTTGCTTTTCTTCAAGAAACTGCTTAAGAAATTGAGTAACCTCTCTTTTTTTAAGGTAGAGGCTTTCCATTTTTGAAAAGTTTTCAATTTGGTTTCTTCTAGAGAATTTACTTTGTTTTAGTGATTTTTTAAGAATGGAAATTTTGGCCTGAATTTTTACAATTTCTTTTTTGTAGTGGTTTACTTTGAGACCTTTTTTGTATTCCTGTAGAAAAGTGTTAGAGAGCTTTTTAGGGCAATGATTATTGTAGGAGCCGCCCTGAAGTCCAAAAGTAAAGCCCTTTCTTGCCTTGCAAAACTTGTTTAAGCCTTTGTTATAGCCATTTTTAAAGCTTTTCTCCCATCGATTTTTATGAGCTTTGTTTTGAGAGCATGTCTTGAGACTTTTTGGCGGCCAGTTATAAAGACTTCCATTACTTGCTATCTTCTGACCAAGAAGGGACCAGTTTGCCTTCAGACAGGGGTTTTTAACCTTTTTAGGCGCGACCGCGCAGCCCTTGAAGAAAAAGGAAAGAAGAAGGGCTAGGGCAATTGTAATATGTTTTTTAACCATTGCTTTTTTCTTCTCTACTCGGTTAGCGTTGATAGTAACACTAAGGTAAGGACTTCGCAATTTATATATTGTTTGATTTTTTTTTGAATTTCAAAATACTCATTTGGGGGTTTAAGACAAAGGGGGTTGTTCATTGGGTAAGACGAGTATTTTCCCTTTATCGTTTTCGAAGTGAAGCCCATCATGGTTTGAGCCAATTTCTTCAATCATGATAATGGTATAAATAGACAGGTGAATACCTTTGGTGTCTTTAAGTTGATTTCTAAGTTTTTCTTCATTCGGGTCAATGATTTTTGAAGAGCTTTCGCCTTTTAAAATAAAATCTGAAACAAAGATGAAGCTTAGTCCAAGGTTAGAGTCTTTGATTGTCTTGGCCTTCAAGTGGACTGTCTTTCCATCTTTAGGGTCTTTGTAAGTAACTGTGTAATAGGTATGGTTGTCTTGTCTTTTCATAATAACGCATACTATGGTATTTTTTTTGTATTATCAATCTCAATTTTAATGAATTTGGAAAAACGGCTTTCCTAATTTTTGATACATTTTATTTCGCTTCATGTAATTATAATAGGCGCAAATCCTTTGATTAAAGGGCGAGTTAGAAAGTTTTGAAAAGGAAATTCTAAGTTCTTTTGGATTATAAATACTTCTCAATTCTCGTCCTTTGCAATGGCGAAAAATAAAGTGCCTCCTCCATCGAGGGTTCCAATTTTCTAGTTGGGGAAGAGTTAGGGAAAGAGTACAAAGCTTAGAAATAGTTGCCGAAATAGAAGGCTCTGATTCATATTTTTTTTCATCATCAATAAGTTGTTCAAAAACATCTTTCAAGGATTTGTTAAAAATTGTCCCCAGTGCCTCTAAGTTAGAAATTGAAATTCTTTGAGACGCCTGAACATCGTGGAGTTTATTTTCTAGGTCCATATTCCCATACTCTTCTAAGTCTCTAATCTCATCATTCCATGAGAGCAGGACCAATTCTTTAACCATTGGTGGAATTTCGTCGTTTTCAATTTTTTTGCGAATTTCAAACCGCACAATATTTTTTATTCTTTCTTCAAGGTATGAGGTTTTCATTTCTGGAGCCAATAGCTTCTGGATGCTTTCGAGTTTTTGTGAGGCTTGCTCTTTGCTCTCCGGAGGGTTTATGCCTGAACTATAAGCTCTATCATAAACTTTCAGTGATTGATCTATAATATGGGCTGTCTGAGAAATAATGTATTGGGTATTAGGAGGAGTTTCTTCTAGATATTTTTTAGATAAATTTCGGAGGTATTTGAAAGCAGTTCGCAATGTATCTACCGGGGAAAGCTTATTATGTTTTCCTTCTTGTTCTCCTTCAAAAAGTACCGTTTCAGGGTCGACTTCTTTGACAAGGGAAAAGCGGATGTCTACATACTGCTGTCCTTCCAAGAGAATCTGGTTTGATTTTAAAGAAATGGTTTGTATGTCAGGTGTTTGGAACTTAAGGCTTCTTATGTAATTTTCACAATTTGTCATGGGTGGGAGAGTTGGATTTCTTTCTCCTTGAGGAGAATAGTAAAAAAATAAAGGCCCACATTGAAAGTTTTCTGGAAAAGAGTTCACATAAGGGGAGCTTTTGAGGTTATCTTTCTTAGGAGCAATATTCCAAACTAAAGATTTAATGAGTCTTTTTAGAATTGCTTCTTTTTGTGAGGCGGGAGAGTTTTTTATTTCATCTTGGGCCTCTTTTATATGGGCATTTATATCTTCCCTACTTTTTTCATATTTACTTCTGAGGTCAATAACCATTTTTTTTCTAAAGGCGTGGATGAGGTTTCCTGCTGGTGAACCTGCTGTGACGTGGGATATCCATGAATTATAGATCCCAAGGTTTTTTAAGAGTGTTAACCCTACCCATTCTTTTCCAAAGTGATTAATTCTATTTCTTGCAACTTCAGTGATGATTTTTTGGGTGTCTCTTGCGTGACAATAATTGTGAGATAAAGTTTCTAATGAGCATGTGATAGATTGTGCGAGGGCAGATCGTTCTAGTTTTCTGAGTGTCTTTTGAAATTTAAGACCTTGAATGAGGTCAATCATAAATTGTGTTAAGGTACCAAGTCCCATGAGACCCGTCCCGATAAGGGTTTTCTGGACGTCGAAGATCCCAGCTGAACCAATAATATGCCCACCCATTTGAAGGGCAAGTCCTGGATACTTTTTGAAACAATAAGGGGATGACTTAAGGCTTTGATTTAGGCCATAGGCCAATTGGTTAAATTGTGAAAGTGAATGAACACGGCTTTTCCATAAAGAGTCCTTGTAATAAGTTCCGAGGTTAATGGACTCGATCTTTTTCTTAGCGAGTTCGCTGGCAAGAGACTGAGCAATAATGGGGTTTGTTTCTTGCTCGAGCATAAGCGTAAGCTCTGAAATTTCATTTTCAAGCTTGTCCAAAGATTGGGGCGCTGATGGATAATAGAGGCTAGAGCCCTGTTCAAGAATCCCATCAAGTGAGCTTGCCCACTCAAGGCAACTTGAATCTTTTTGTATATTTTTTATAATTTTTTTAAGATTGGCGTTGTTTCCTAAGGCCCTTTTTGTGTAACTTCCTTGGCTTTGGCAACCACCGCCAAAAGCCGAGGTTAGAGAGTCACTTAGGTCAATTTTAGAAAAGACTGATCCTGAAAAGAAAATTATAGTAAGTAGACTGGTTATCCTATACCATTGATTCATTTTTTGATTCCTCCATGAAGCTTTTTTTATTATGAAAGAATCTATTTAAGGCTGTAAAGTAAACATTATTAGAACATACAATTGTATGAAATAGCTTCAATTTTAATTTTAATTTTGATTTTAGTTAAACGCTTCATTTACCTTTATAAGAAAAAGTCATGAGTTCACCTTTTTCTTGTGGAAGAGAAACCTTTTGGTCAAGAGTTCCATAGACTTCGTGCCAGGAGCGGATTGTGTAATTTCCCTCGGGTAACCCGCTAATTTTGAAAGATCCATCCGTGCTTGTCATGGTGAAGAAAGGGTGTTTAAAGACCGCAATAGACGCCTTCATCCAAGGATGGACGCTGCATTTCGCTTTAACGACAATTTCCTCTTTGTTGAAGACCTTTGTTATTCGAGAATTTTTTTTAGGCATAGCTATATTGAAAGATTTATTGAGATTGGTTTTTGTTTTGACATTATGAAAGAAGGAATCACTGTTTATAAAGGTAACCGGTTGGCCGGCCCTTATGGCAGCAACCCTAGGTTTATAGAGGCAAGCTTTTTGGTCTAATTCAAAAGGCTTCTGTGGGGGAGGAGGAACATCTATCTGTTCGTGCCCTTTTAAAACCCAGACGATAACATTTTGTAGCTTTCCTTTTTGAACGAGGATTCTACTATCATATATGATTTCGCCTTTTGAGCTTTTACACTTTTTAGGCAGTTGAATTTCTTTGGGAGGTGGAGTTAGGCCTTTTAATTCAACAGTTCCATGAATATTAAAAAGTGTTTTTGATTTTAATTTTTCTATAGGAGCTTTATTAGTAATAAGAGTAGAGTTTAAATTAGGGTTTGTGCCTTGGTTTTTTACCTTAGAGGCTTCTGGCTTTATAGTACCTTTCGATGGCTCTTCATTTGAGGATGGAGCTGTTAGAAAGATGAGAGTCGGAATTAAGCACGCTATTGTTATGAGTATCCAAACCTTTTTCTTTTCAGCATTATGTCTAATATTGAAATAGTGCCTAATGAGAACTCCTAACAAGATCAACAAAAGAAGAATGGGTAAAAGAAGCTCATGACCATAGGTTTGTGGATGATGGTTACTTATCATTGTGAAAATAACGGGAAGGGTGAAGTAGTTGTTTTGTTTAGAGCGTTTGGCACCATGTTTCCCTAGAGAGTGGTCGACCGGACCTCCATCCTCAGCTTGTTGAAGCATTTTTTTTTGTGCAGGAATAATATGAACCCAGACGTTCAGGACCATCCAAGTGGCCAGCATAATTCCAATATGTATATAAGCTGCCCTTCCGCTAAGGTTGTTAATAAAAAAAGATGATGCCCCTAAAACAAGGAAAAAAGTAAGAAGGAAGGGTAGTAGTTTCTTTTGTCCAAAGAGCCGCCAAATGCCATCATATATGAACCAGCTGAGGATAAGTGTGGTTATCGATAATAAAACTGCTTGGCCATGGGTTAAAGATGAGACATCTGCATCAATTAAATAGTGACCGCTCGTTGAGTAATAAATAGTTCCTAGCAAGAAGTAACCACTTATAAGAGTCCAAGCCGCTTCCCACTTAAACCAGTGCAGGATACCAGGAGTTTTTTCTGAACCAAAAAGCTTTTTTTGTATTTCGTAGTAGCCACCACCATGAACTAAAAATAGTTCACCTGTAACTCCCTTTTTTTGTGATTGCGGGGGCTTAAAATGAATGTCCAACCAATTAAAGAAAAAAGAGGAGCCAATCCAAGCTATGCCAAAAATAATATGTGCCCACCTGCCTAAAAGTGAAAGCCATTCTGTGAAGTTTGAGTCCATTATGGTGTCCATTTTTAAGAGTGCCGCAAAGAAAATCGTACTTGAAACTTTTACAAAATGAATACTTAAATGTTACGAAAAATTAAAAATATGCCAAAAGCTAAAGTGATTTAGGAAAAGTTTTTTCATAAAATAATGTATTGTAATTATAAGGCAGCTCAATAGGTGCAGCCAATACTAAAAGGTTTAATGCATGGCAAAAAGATGTTGGTACCCTTTCAGTTTTGTAACCCCACTTGTTTTTCTTTCTCTTTTCGCTGTTTCACTATTTTGGAGAGGATACTCTCTAATGATTATTCCGGTCTTTTCTTTTGTTCTGGTTCCTCTAATAGATAAGTTAATAGGTCGTGATACTGAGAACTTTTCTGAGGAAACTTATAAAAAGCTAGAAAAAAATCAGATATATAACTTACTTCTTTGTTTCCTATTTTTTGGGGTTTTGGGTTCTTTGTACTTTTCTCTTTTGGTTTTTACCCAATACCAATTGTCTCTATATGAAGCTTTGGGACTTATTTTTTCCCTTGGTCTCGTGACAGGTGGAATGGGTATAACTTTGGCCCATGAACTAGGTCACAGAAAGGAAAAAAGATATCAGTTTATGGCAAAAATTTTACTCGTTCATGTGGGTTATGGGCACTTTTTTGTGGAACATAATAAGGGTCACCATAGGAATGTTTCCACTGAGAGAGACCCAGCGAGTTCCCGTTTTGGTGAAAGTCTTTATCGTTTTCTACCAAGAACAATAATTGGATCATATAAAAGTGCTTTCCAGTTAGGTTATTTTGACAGGCGGGAAAAGGTATTTTGGAAAAATGAGACAATAATTTTGACTTCAATGACAGCTTTTCTCGGGGTGGCATTTACTTTTTTAGGTGGAGAAAAGGGCCTGATCCTTTTTTTCACCCAGGCGGGGTTGGCCATCTTATTTTTGGAAATTATTAATTATGTTGAACATTATGGTTTGGAAAGAAAAAAGAATCCATCCGGTCGCTTTGAGAAAGTAAGGCCTTATCATTCTTGGAACTCAGACTATCTGTTCTCAAATGCGCTTTTGATTAATCTTCAGCGTCATTCAGATCATCATGCTTTTGCTGAAAGGCCCTTTCAAAATCTTAGAACTTATAACAAAGCTCCTCAACTACCTTGGGGCTATCCTACTATGATGCTTTTGGCTGCTTTTCCTCCTTTATGGAAGAAAGTAGTTCATCCTTTGTTGCCTAAGAATTAAAAAGTCCATTAATTTAGGATTTTTTTCGTACGCTACTTACAATCTTCATCATGTGATTTTCTTTAAGTGGCTTAGGCAAGATGGCCTGAATTCCGTGATTTTTTAACTTGTTTCTGATGTCGGGTCTAATGTTTGAAGTGTAAATAAGGCAGGGAGTGTCTTCGTATTTTGGGATTTCACGGCATTTTTGAATAAGCTCCATTCCATCCATGATTGGCATTTCAAGATCTGAAATAATCAGTTCAATTTCATCTTTTGTATTCTCAAGAAAACTAATACCGTCAGCACCATTTTCCGCCTCAAATGCTTTATGCCCATGTTTTTCAAGAAGCTTCTTTAACTCTCTTCTTACTGTGTCTGAGTCCTCAACTATTAAAATATTCATTACTCTACCTGCCAAAAATCATTAAATGATAACTGAATTTCGATGGTAACATGTTAAGAAAACGGGATAAAGAAGGTCTAAAATCCTCCTAAAAGATAAAGGGATTCAAGTTTTCATAAGAACAAAATTCTTGGAAGGAAAATGATGAGTAAAAATGGTGATCTTTTTCAATTTTTATCTTTATTT
The DNA here is from genome assembly GCA_002474345.1 of Bacteriovoracaceae bacterium UBA7317. Taxonomy (GTDB): domain Bacteria; phylum Bdellovibrionota; class Bacteriovoracia; order Bacteriovoracales; family Bacteriovoracaceae; genus UBA7317. The sequence goes on along the minus strand of DKQD01000045.1, from coordinate 50,191 downwards.
GACTGGATTATTTTTTGTTTAGTCCTTATGGCAACTTTTTTTGCAGTTGTATACGGTCATAAATTAAAAAATCAAGAAAGTAATGAAGAAGCTCATATTTTGGAGTTATTACTGATGGGCAGGAGGCTTACTTTGCCTCTTTTTATAAGCACATTAGTGGCCACATGGTATGGCGGTATTTTTGGAGTAACTCAAATAGCTTTTGAAAAAGGGCTTTATAATTTTCTAACTCAAGGTATTTTTTGGTATATTGCATACTTAATTTTTGCTTTTTTCATCGTTGATCGAGTCGCATCCTATAAGGCCATAACCTTACCCGATTTAGTAGGGAAGCTTTTTGGCCCAAAATCTTCAAGACTAAGTGCTCTTTTTAATTTTTTTAACGTCCTCCCGATTGCCTATGTCATAAGCCTTGGCCTTTTTTTGAAGGCCCTCTTTGGTGGCCCTATGATCCTTATGATGGGAATTGGGCTTTTGGTGGTTATTCTCTACTCTCTCTGGGGGGGGTTAAGGGCCGTTGTTTTTTCTGATCTTGTTCAATTTGTTGTGATGTGCTCGTCGGTTGCGCTTATATTATTTTTTTCTATTGGTAATTATGGAGGTTTGGATTTTTTAATGAAAAATCTTCCTGAAAGTCATTTCTCATTAACCGGAGGAGAGTCTTTTGGTGTTACTTTAGTGTGGGGCTTTATAGCTCTTTCCACGCTTGTAGATCCAAACTTTTATCAAAGATGTTTTGCGGCAGCATCTCCAAAAGTCGCTAAAAAGGGGATTTTAGTTTCAACTTGTGTTTGGGTTTTATTTGACCTCTGCACGACCTTTGGAGCTATGTACGCTAGGGCGGTAATGCCTGAGGCTGAATCAGGCCAAGCCTACATTGTTTACGCCCTCCAAGTTTTGCCAGATGGGCTCAAAGGCTTTATTTTGGCAGGCATTTTAGCGACGATTCTCTCAACTTTGGACTCGTATCTTTTTTTAGCAGGGACAACCGTGAGTTTTGACCTTCTTCCTGAAAGCTTTAGGAAAAAAAAGTTTGCCCATTATTGTGGAGTTTTAGGTGTTGGAGTCCTTTCTCTTGTCCTTGCAGAGTTTTTCCAAGGAAATATTAAAGCCGTTTGGAAAACTCTGGGAAGCTATTCTGCGGCTTGTATGCTTTTTCCTGTTCTCTTTGCTTACTTATTTCCAAAAAAAATAGGGGATGGTCAGTTTGTATTCGGTTGCCTCATGGGGGTCTTAATGGTCACTTATTGGCGTAACTGGCCTCCTAAAGGCTTTCTTGAGGGAATGGATGAATTTTATATGGGCCTATTAGCGACCAGTTTGGGTCTTCTTCTTTACCCTTTGATAAAACGATTAAAAAAGGTAGTTTGGTTTTAGAAGACTTGTGGGGCCAATATGAATGATTTGAAAGGTAAACTAGATCCTTTAAAAAAATCGGCCATTATTTTAAGCCTTTTAGGTAGAGACGCTTGTCAAAAAATTTTTTCTCACCTTAAGGACGCTGCTGTCAAAAAGTTAATTATTGAAATGAGGTCTATAAAAAAAGTACCTATTTCTTTGTCCACGGCCCTTTTGAGAGACTTTTATAAGGTCCTTAGTGAAGAAGATGATCTTTTGTTCAATAACGAAGAGTTTTTTTTCCATTTTTCTAAAAGTAGTGAAGAAAAAAGGAACCTCGTAAATTATGCAAGAAATATAGACTCTGGTTTAAAACGAAGGTAAAAGAGGCTCATGAAAAAGATAAATGAATTAAAAAATAATTGGTTGTTTTTGGGAGCTTTGTTTTTATTTTTGGCGGTGGCCATAGGTGCTTTTGGTGCTCATGGTCTTACAAAGTTATTGAGCGGCAAGGCAATGGCCACATTTAAAACAGGAGTGACCTATCATTTCTATCATGGGTTTGCCCTTCTCATTGTAGGTCTTTGTCAATCACATGGTGAACTCTCCGGGATTGACCCAAGTCCCAGTTTAAAAAGGGCGGGAGCTTTTTTTACTGCGGGTATCCTGCTCTTCTCTTTTAATTGTTATTTATATGCTCTCACTAAAGTAAAGTTTTTGGCCATGATTGTGCCCCTTGGGGGCTTTGCCTTCCTTATTGGCTGGTCCTTTCTAATTGTCAATTTTTATAAAAGAAAGTCCTGAAATTTCTAACTTTGCTTTGCTTTTACGCTTTAATGAATCATTAAAGCGTAAAAGCAAAATCTTTGACGATCATTCCCGGAACTTTAGAGCCACCGATCCCTTTGTTTTGATAACTTCCAGTTTCAGGAAAGGTTTCTGTAAATTGAGTTAGATCGATAAGGTTTTCTCCAAAGAATTTGTAAAGTGATTCGTCGAAGCGGAGGTCTTCAATTGGGGCCACCAGTTCACCATTTTCTACCCAAAAGCAAGCAAAACGTGTCATACCAGTCATCCGACCACCTCGCTGGTCACTCCAATTAAGGTAATGCAGGTTTGAAAGGTAAAGTCCTGTTCCAATACTTTTTAGGATATCTTCTTCTTTTAGATCACCAGGAAGAATAGATGGACTTCGAAGTCCTTCATATTGACTTGCTCCATTGTCCTCTAAATTATACTCTTGAGCTGTTTTTGAGCTTATAAGGAAGGTTTCTAAGTTACCATTTGAAATAATGGAAAGCTTTTCTTTAGAAATTTCTCCTCTCTCATTAAAGGGTGGGCAGAGACCGAGCTCAAAGTTTTCTTGAAGAGAAAATTTTGGGGACAGCTTTTTAGTTCCATCAGCAAGTTGGCCAAGAGCGGACTCTCCCTTTTTCCAGGACGAACCGCTAACGGCACCCCAGCTCATCATTCCGAGAATTTCATGAACAGCGGCCGGTCCAAAGTAAGTTTTATAATGTCCTCTAGGAACTTTAATCTTAGGTTTGGCCATAAGCTCTAATTGTTTTTTGGCAAGCTTGATTTGCTGTGAAAAAGCTTCTTGGTTCCAATTTGCGCCGCCGTATTGTTCTTTAACAGCGTTATGGTTTTTATCGTAAAGAGAAAAGTCGACAAGGAAATTAATTGTGGAAAACCATTGTTTTTGCCCTTTGGAGTTAAGATTTGCCCTTAATAAGCGCCCACCTGAGTAGACTCCCACAAGGTCGATTTCTTGATTGGCTCCTAAAATGTTTTCCATGAGCTTATTGGTTGAGGGCAATGAACCCACATGTTCTTTTTCATAATGGCCATGATTTTCAGTGGGAACAAGGTAAGGGTCTTCTGGTAGAGTGGAGGTTTCAACCCTTAATTCTTTTAAGCCATCTTTCAAGCGGTTTAAGTTCCTTTCGTACTGGCCTTCTTCTTTGCAATCAGCAAAGCCAACTCTTAAAGAAGCTGTTTTATTCTTAGAATTGAGAGTCATGATAAAATCACCCTGAATAACATTGAGTGATTGCCTAACTTTGGCCCCATTAAACCTAACGTAGTTTGTTTCCTCTCCACTAAGGGCAATAGTTAAATCTTCATCTTTTTCCAGGTTTTTAAAGAGGTCTTGTCCAATATTGTAAAATGTTTCCTTTTTAAAATAATTTTCCATGACTTAGGCTCCTCCAAAAACTTCAATATTTTCAAAAAGGCAGGCAGGTGATGCGTGGCCTACCTCGATGGCCTGATTAGGCTCACCTTTTCCACAGTAAGCAGTCCCAAAAATCTCACGAGATTTAGCATCTCCTACTTCTTTAAGATTGTGCCAAAAAGGGGTGGTTATACCTCGATAGTTTGGGTTTTTAACAATTTTTGTAGTTCGACCATCCTCGATAAGTTGGGCGTATTCACACCCGAACTGAAATTTGTTTCTATAATCGTCAATGGACCAACTTTTGTTGGTGGCCATAACAATTCCTCTTTTCACCTGTGATACCATGGAGTCAAATGTTGCCACACCAGGCTCCAAGTTGAGGTTTGCCATTCTATCTATGGGTGGTCTGTTCCAAGAGGACATTCTAGAGCAGGCAACGCCTTTTAAATTTGTCCTTTCTTGGCTTTCAAGTGAGCCTAAGCCCCTTAAAAGCTTTCCTTCTTTTATGATGAATTCTTTTGATGCTTTAACGCCTGTATCGTCTAAGCTGTAACTGGCCGCTTCCGTTTCGACGGTTGGATCAAAAGTTATATTAAGCTTGGGAGAGCCGTACTGGTACTCGCCAAAGTTTTCCTTTTTAATAAAGCTAAGGCCTGCGTAGTTCCTCTCATCTCCCAAGATTCTGTCTAATTCTAAAGGGTGTCCTATTGATTCATGAATTTGGAGGATCATTTGGTCTGGAAGAATAATGAGGTCCATTGTTTCTGTCGGGCACTCAGGTGCGTGGGTTAATTCAACCGCCTCTCTTGCAACTCGAAAGGCTTCTTTTTTAAAGAGGTCTTTTTGAAAAAAAGAGGGTCCCAACTGAAGGGTATTTCCCCAGGTTCTTGTTTGGATGTCGTTATCGTTTTTCGCTATCGCTTTGAGAGAGAAATCAAGTAGGTTCTTGGAATTTAGGTCCTCACTCCCATTTGTGGTCAAGTAATAGGTTTCAATATTTCTTAAAGACCCATGGCCCTCGCAGTGAATGATACCGGATTCTTTTTTCATCACATCACAGGCCAGACTTAAAACATCGTTAATCTCGCCAAGAGTTGTTTTGGTCTTAAGGTCTTTCGATGAGGTTTTTTTATTCCTCAGCTCAAAGCTTGGTCTCGTTTTTAAAGAAAAAGGATAGAGGTTCCATTTTAATGAGTGCTCATTTAAAAATATGGCCTTATTAACGGCAGCTTTAATGCCCTGGGGTGAAACGTCGTGAGTCGCAGCGTAGGAAAATTGACCCTTGTGAAGGACCTCAATTTGAACTCCTTCATCCATGACGAGCTTATTTGAATGAGGAAAACTGTTTTTAACAGAACAGAGCTTCGCCTTAGTCTTAATGAGCTTTAAAGAAATAAAGTCAATGCCGCTCGGACAGACTTCTTTGAAAACCTTTTTGATTTGTTCATGATTCATTTGTTTGTTCCTTTCTCTTAGAAACGGTAAGAGGTCGTAAGTCAGAATAAATAATTAAATGAGCTCTGTTAAGGTTAAAAGCGACTATGGTTTGGTTTGGTTATCAGGAAGATATATAAATAAAAATTATTTATATAGTCAGTTAAAATGAAATTTAAAGAGGTCCCTTAAAACTTTGTTGAATTCAAGATTTTGACTCTTTACTCTCGTGGTTGTGTCTTTTATGTAGGGACCAAAAAAGAAGTAAAGGTCTTGTTCAAGCGGCTTTTTAAAATGCACTTTGGGGCCATCAGATAAAATGGTATTCAGTTTATAAAATTCTGGGTTTGTTCTAAAAACCGCTAGGGTGGTAAGTTCTTTTGATTTTGTGTGGCCTATATTTTTTATTGTTGCCGAGAGAAGGAGCATAGAGTTATCCGCTCTTGAATGAGTATCAAAAGAATAAAATAAAATGGCTCCAACCAATAGGGTGCGAAAAATCCTGCCAAGGCTTATGACCTTATTGTTTTTTCCCATTTTGTATGCATCCTCACTTTTCCTCCATTACAACACACTAAAATCAAGGAATTATCAGAGGATTGTTGGGTTTCAAATTTTTTTGAATTCAAAAAAGGTTTTAAGAATAAACGAGTTAAATTGAATGAGGCATTTAACCGAAATAATCTGGAAACTTGGTCTTTACTAAGGAGCTATGCAGTGAAGAACGTTTGTTTAAGCTGGGTTTTTGGGGGACTTTTATTCTTTTTTGCCTATAGTTTGGCGGACAGTGAAGCCGTAGCATCAGAGAGCAAAGCATGTGCCAAGAAATGTTATAAAAGTATGTATCAATGTTTGATCAAAGGTTCACCTTTGTCAAAAGAGGCTTGTTTTAGCGAGAATGTAGGCCAAATGTTGATGTGCATTGATAGCAAGGGAATGGGGAGCCTCAAGAGAAAGAGAGAATGTTTTGGAGAGCGAAAAAAGTGTATTGCGGCCTGCGAATAACTTTTCTTTATTTTAATTTCTTTAAAAATCATTGAGTTAATGGCATAAATTGGCTAAAGGACAGAGAATAGCTTAAGCTATTAGATAGAATTCGTTTGAGTTTCAATAGAAGCCATTTTCTAAAATGAAATAGAATGTAGTAGATTAAGGACAAAATCATGAGTTTGACACATCTGGTTATAGTCGAGTCACCCACTAAGGCAAAAACGATTAAGAAGTTTCTTTCTAAAGACTATATCGTTGAAGCTAGTATGGGTCACCTGAGGGACTTACCACAGTCGGCAGCTGAAATTCCTAAGAATCTAAAAAAAGAAGATTGGGCCAAACTTGGCGTGAATGTTGATAAAGATTTTGAACCTTTATATGTAACACCAAAAGGTAAGTTTAAGTTTGTTCGTGAGTTAAAGAAAAAATTAAAGTCAGCAGATGTCCTTTACCTCGCGACCGATGAGGACCGTGAAGGAGAGAGTATTTCTTGGCATTTAACCCAGATACTTGCTCCAAAAATTCCCGTCAAGAGAATGGTTTTTCATGAAATAACCAAACCAGCAATCCAGGAGGCCCTAAATAATTGCCGCGATATTGATATGCAATTGGTAAGGGCCCAGGAAGCGAGAAGGGTTCTGGATCGTATTTTTGGTTACACCCTTTCTCCTTTGCTCTGGAAAAAGATCTGTTACGGTCTTTCTGCAGGAAGAGTCCAGTCTTCTGGACTTAGGCTTATTGTAGAGAGAGAGCGAGAAAGAATGCTTTTCAAAAGTGCCAACTATTGGGGCATTAGAGCGGATGACTTGTCTCTTCCTGGGTCTAAGGAAGAGTTTATGGCCAAGTGTACCCACGTAAATGGCAAAAGGATCGCTGTTGGTAAAGACTTTGACGATAAGACTGGAGAGCTTAAAACAGATAAGGGCGTTATTGTTCTCGATAAAAAAGAGGCTTCCCGTTTAGCTGAGTTGTCTAAGAAAGTAGACTGGAAGGTTGAAAGTATAAAGGAAACAAGCTCTGTTTCTAGGCCATTGCCGCCTTTTATAACCTCGACACTTCAGCAGGAAGGAAACCGTAAGCTAGGTATGAGTACGCGAGAGGTTATGGGTGTTGCTCAAAAGCTCTATGAGGAAGGGCTTATCACTTATATGAGGACTGACTCGCCGACTTTATCTAAGCAAGCTGTAGAAGCGGCTAGAAAAGAGATAGAGGGTCTCTATGGTAAAGAATACTTATCTCCTACAATTAGGCAATTTAAATCTAAGTCCAAAGGGGCTCAAGAGGCCCACGAAGCAATAAGGCCTGCAGGAAGTCAGTTTGTTCACCCAAAAGATATAAGCTTTTCAGGGAAAGAGAAGTCTCTATATGAGTTAATTTGGAAAAGGACTCTTGCTTGCCAAATGTCTGATGCACAAAAATCGTCTCAAGTTGTAAAAATTAAAGTTGGTGAGTTAGATTTTCAAGCCAATGGTACAAAAATCGTCTTTCCAGGCTTTCTAAGGGTTTATGTAGAGGGCCGAGATGATCCTGGTGCAGCGCTTGACGATAAAGAGGTTATCCTACCGCATTTTGAAACGGGTGATAAGCTAAAGGTTAAAGAAGGCGGACTCAAACCAACAGACCATTCAACAAAGCCGCCAGCTAGGTTTACAGAAGCCTCTCTTGTAAACAATTTGGAAAAGCGAGAAATTGGTCGTCCTTCTACCTACGCAAGTATTATTAATACAATTTTAGATCGTGGCTACGTCCGCAAAGTAAGCAATACTTTGGTCCCTACTTTTACAGGGATCGCTGTTATTCAACTTCTAGAAAATTATTTTGAGAGCCTTGTGAACTATGAGTTTACTAAAACCATGGAGCAATCTCTTGATGATATTGCTTATGGAGAGCTTGATCATAAGAAATACCTAAAAAAGTTTTACCTTGGAAAGTCTGGTTTAAAATCCAAGGTTGAAGAGAATGAAAAAAAGATAAAGCCAGAACAAACCAGGACTATCGAGTTACCTCATATTTATGACAAAAAAGCTGAGATTAAGGTAGGTCGCTTTGGGCCTTACCTTGTCAGTGATAAATCAGCAAAAGGTGATGACGAGGTTCGTGCGTCAATTCCTGAGGATATTGCGCCCGCCGATTTAAAAAGTGAAGATATTGAGCAATTGATCGAAATGCAGGAAAAAGGGCCAGTTCCTATTGGAGTTCACCCGGATAAAAAAGAGAATATTTATTGCCTGATAGGGCGCTATGGAGCTTATTTGCAGTTGGGTGAAAAGAACGAGGAAAACCCGACGCCTAGAAGGGCCAGCCTGCCAAAACCTCTTACACCCCAAACTGTGACCCTGGAAGAAGCTGTAAAGGTTCTTTCTCTTCCTCGCGAGCTGGGAGTCCACCCTGAAAAGGGCGAGCCGGTTCTTGCTAATTTAGGCCGATTTGGACCTTATGTAATGTGTGATGGGGACTTTAGGTCTCTTAAAAAAGACGACGATGTCTATGAAATTAAGTTGGATCGTGCTTTAGAAATATTGGCGGAGGAAAAGAAGGCTTCAAGGAGAAGTAAACTTATTAAAGACTTCGAAGGTAAATCTAAGCTGAAAAAGAAGGTAGGCATCTACGAGGGAAAATACGGGTTTTATATTAAATTTGGTTCAAAGAATATAGGCCTTCCTGACGATCTAAAAAATGATAAAGATAAAGTTTTAGCCTTAAGTATAAAAGAGGTAGAGAAAATCATTGAAGATAAAAAGAAAAGCTAGGCTCATTTAATCTATTTATATATTCCGCCAGTTTCAGAAGGAGCTTGAAATGGCATCTCTTTTTACGAAAATCATACAGGGTGAGATACCCTCCTATAAAATTTACGAAGATGAGTGGACATACGCCTTTTTGGATATAAACCCTATTAACCTAGGGCACACCCTTATTATCCCAAAAATTGAGCATGATCACTTCCTTGACGTGCCAGAACCTTATTATAGTGCTGTTTTTAAAGCCGCGGTTCCCATCGGTCGTGCGGTAATGAAGGTGACCGGCTGCAAGAGAATAGGAAGCGTCGTTTTAGGCTTTGACGTACCCCACTTCCATTACCATTTATTACCTTTATGGGATTCAAGTGATATAAGTTTTAGGAAGGCCAAGCCTAGAGAAAACCATGAGATGGAGGGCATCCAAAAGCTCATTGTTGCTGAACTGTCACATAGTAGTTAAAGCCCCAATAAGTTGCAGGTTTATTCATGATCAGTTCCAAAGGGCAGTAGCCTTAAAGTGGTCTAAATCTATTAGAGTTTAAAACCTTTCTGATTACAGTGCTACAAGTATAGCTTTGGCTAGTCGTCGTCCAATCCCGATGTTTCACAAGATATTGAAACTGGAAGGTGATCACTTATCACTTCTTTATAGAAGTGATAAAAGGAGTTATCCTTTTTCTGAGACTGAAAGACCCTTCTATCGAAGCCTTGGACGTATCTTTCGATATTTTTGGAGTCTTTTACAACCTTATTTCTTTTGATTGTTAATTTCTTTTCAAGAAGCTTTTTATAATTGCTTACAAGTTTCTTGACTCTCTTTTGATTTTTAGTACTTATTGGATAGTACCGGCCACTCTTTCTGCTTGACCTTACAAGGTATTTGTTCCTAATCTCCCTGCCGATTTCATTGTCACCCATAAAGTTAAAAGCTTTTGATTTGTTTGAGCATTCACTTGAGTTATCCGGGTTTAAAATAAAGTTATCGTAGTTTCTTGAGAGACCGTTCGTTAAGTATTTTTCACGATTCTTGAACTTGTATAATTGGTCAGTCAGGCTGGTTGGGTCATCGTTAAGAATCTTTGCTCCTTCAAAGAATCCAATTATTTTGGACCAAAAAGCGTTTTTCTTTTCAACATTGAAGTCACCTAGAAGAATGACATCTTCTTCTTCGTAATAATCCAAAAGGTAACTCATAAACTTCAAAGTAAACTTGATTTCGGCAAACCTTGCGTAGGTCTCACCATTTGCACCTTTTCCTAACTCTTTGTGGTCTTTAACACCAAAGGCTTTTCTCACAATTTCTTCTCTCACATCAGGATCTGTGGGAGACGTGTAAATAACGTGCGTATTGAGGAGAGTGAAATCAAAGTTTCCACTGATGAAGCTTCCAATGAAAGGCTTTCTGGAAAATATAGAGTTTAAACTTTTTCCTACAGTCTCTTTTGTAAAGTCAGACAAGCATGCATAGGCTTGCTCTTCATCGTGATCATAATTGTCTTCACAAAAGTCATTACTTTTCGGGTGAACAACTGTGGCGCGGTAGAAGAAACCTCCTAATTCTTTAACGTACTCTTCTTTAGCAGCTTCCCCCTTGCTTGAGATGATGAGAGACCATGATGGGTCTAACTTTCTCAACTCATTAAGAACTTTTAAAAAACCTGGTAGTTTGTAGTGCTCTTTTATGAGTTTTGGGGAAGATGCCCTAGACGTCATAAGCATTTTGTTATGATGTTGTGCCTGCCCTACGCTAGGAACAAGTTCTTGAGCTCCCACAAGGTCCCATTGGTCGATAATTTTAGCAACCATTCTATAGTCTTTGTAACGGTTTGCGGAATTTCCGGGATAAAGGAGGTTGAAACTTGCTATTTTAATACTATTTTTGAGGGCTTTTGATTTATTGTAGAATTTTTTGGGAGCTGAGGCGTTATAGTGGTGGTAATGAGGGTGGCAATCAATTTTAAAACTGGAAGAGGAAAGAAAACTTTGGAGATAAAAACACTCTTTCCTCACATTGTCTTTAGCATGAAGCTGAAAACATATGAGTGATAAAAACATGGCCAATAAGCCAAGCTTTGAGGGAGTCCACGTCCGCTTAAAAGACAGACTAAAATTTTTCATCCAGTTTTCCCCTGTTGGGTTTTTCAAGGTCCGAAATACTTAACACAAAAGAGTGATTTATACAGTAGTTAGAAAAAAAGTTTATCTTGAATTTAGAAAAATACAATAAAAACAGGTATTTATGTGAATATTCAACGATAACTAATCACCCTGGAAAAGTGAAAAAAATAGCTATTTACTAAAAAAAAATGAATGATCATTGACATAACAATAAGTTCCTTTAGAATCGCATACTTTAAAAATTCAAAAAATGAATCATCCAATTCAAAAAATTACCCCCAGAGTGCCAGTGATCCTACAAGAATCTAAGTCGTTTGTATCTTTTGTTAAGAGCTTTATGTTGAGGCATTGTCTATTTCCTCCCTCAAAAAAGGCTTTTGTTGCTGTTTCGGGAGGCATGGACTCGATGGCATTTTTGTTTATCATTGCGAGCATTGCTGAGTTGACCAAAGGGTGTCTAGAAAAAATTGAGGTTCTTCACTTTAACCATGGGACTAGAGAGGGAAACAAAGCTGAAGAAAGCCTGGTTAAAAAAGTTTGTGACTCTCTAGGGCTTGAATGTCATGTCCTGCGTCCAGAAAAAGCTCTTAGTAACCTTTCTAACTTCGAACATAGTGCTAGAGAAGAAAGGTTCTTGGCTTTTGATTCTTTCTTGGAAAAAGGGGACTTTCTTTATACTGCCCATCATATAGATGATTCATTTGAATGGAGTTTACTTCAGCAAATGAGGTCCTCTGAGGCAGTTTCCTCATTGGGAATGCCCCTAGTTGCGGGGAAAAGAGTGAAGCCTCTAATGTGTTTAACCCGGGCCCAAATCTCTTCTTTTGCAAAACGATCTAAAATTCCTTACAGAAGTGATCCCTCCAATAAAGATGAGAGGTTTGAAAGGAACTTTATAAGGCATACGATCATTCCTTCATTGCGTGTAAGGTGGCCCCAATATCTTAAGCATTACTCTTACAGGTCCAATAGTCTTGCAAGGGGTTTAGGTGTGCATAGAAATCAGGGGCAAGGGGCCCTCTTGAGGTTTGTAGACAAAAATGGAGGAGTCTTTTTAGCTTTGCCAGAAGGGCATAAGCACTTATATCCATTTGAAGACCAAATTAAGTCTGAAATCAAATTATTGTCAGGAAAAGAAAGAGGTGTTCTGTCCTTGCAGGTGCAAAAAACTTGTGAAGCTCATGAAAGGGGCAAAAGGGGACCCCTTTTATACTCAGGTAATGTCAAAGCTTACGTGTTTCCTGGCTTTTTGTATCTACTTTCTGAAAAGGCTCAGAATTGTTGGGTTGAGCTCGATGACTCTGGGCGCATTATTGAAGGTCTTGAGAGTGGTGTTCGTGAAAGTGATTTTGACTTTAAAGGACTTCTTTTTTTTAAAGGGGTTCCGCTTGGTGAAAGGGTGCCTTCTAAGAAGGGTTACCGGGTGGTTAAATTTGAAAAATATCATTGCCTTTGGTCAAAATCTCAAGAAAAAATGATGGAAAAAAATATTCTTTTGGTATGTTATGCTAAAGATGTATTATTCAAAAATCCTTGACTATGATTGGGCTTTCGACCATTTTGTAACCGAACACGTTTTAATTTTGGTGGAAAAACACCATATTTTGCCGAATTTAAGCAAATACTTACTTTTTCTAGATAAATACCGAGGAGACGGATACTAGGAATAGGTCAAAAATGGCTTTTTTTTACTTCTCAAAAGAAAGGTAGGGTTATAAAAGGTAAATAATTGAAATTATTTAAACTCTGTGAATTACTACCCTTGCCTCTTTGGGAGACACCTTCTAAAATAGAAGTAGTGGACTTAAAAAGTCTTTTAAAGCTGTGAAAAGACATAATTTAAAGGGTAAAAGGTGCCTAGACATTTTTAAGAAGATAAAAGCTTTAATGACAGTTCATAGATAGGTTTATATAAAATAAGAGATAGAAGGCGATTTTCGCGATAGCGATTGAGTTGAATTAACTGAAAACTTCTGGGAAAGTGAATGAAACCACATCAAAAAAATTTTACGCTTTGGATTGTAATCTTCCTTATGCTAGCCGTTGTAGCAAAAGTGATCTCTCAAGGTAAAACGAATTATAAAAAAATTCAGTATCGTGAGTTTGCTCAAGCAGTTGAAAGCGGTCATGTGAAGGAAGTCACGATCAAGTTAAAGTCCAATACAATAATTGGTCAATTCAAAGAAGGATACGATAATCAAACAAGGTTTCGTACTACCGGCGATACGAGTGACTACACTCTAAATATGCTTAGGAAGAATAACATCACCCCTAACTTTGAGGAAGAGGAAAAACAACCGTTTTTTACCACTCTTCTTGTTAGCTGGGGTCCAATGATTATTCTCATTGTTATCTTTTGGTTCTTTCTTCGACAGATTCAAGCTGGTGGTGGTAAGGCCATGAGCTTTGGAAAGTCTAAGGCGAGAATGCTTAATGCCAACGAGAAAAAAATAACATTCTCAGATGTATCGGGTGTTGAAGAGGCAAAGGAAGAACTTGTAGAAATTGTAGATTTTTTAAAAGCCCCAAAAAAGTATACGGCTCTAGGTGGCAAGATACCAAAAGGTGTCATTCTTGTGGGCCCTCCAGGAACAGGAAAAACTCTTCTTGCTAGGGCAGTAGCTGGTGAAGCAGATGTACCTTTCTTCACAATATCTGGATCCGACTTCGTTGAAATGTTCGTAGGTGTTGGGGCCAGTAGAGTAAGGGACCTTTTTGAGCAGGGTAAGAAGAATTCCCCTTGCATTATTTTTGTTGATGAAATTGATGCTGTTGGTAGGCATAGAGGCTCAGGAATGGGCGGTGGCCACGATGAAAGGGAGCAAACACTCAACCAACTTCTCGTTGAAATGGATGGTTTTGAGGCAAACGAAGGAGTCATCCTTATAGCGGCTACAAACAGGCTCGATGTTCTTGATCCTGCGCTCTTGAGACCTGGTCGTTTTGACAGGCAGGTTATGGTGGGACCACCTGATGTAAGAGGTAGACTAGGAATTTTAAAAGTCCATACGAAAAAAACGCCTTTGGATAACAATGTAAATTTAGAGAACATAGCCAAGGGAACACCTGGTTTCACTGGGGCAGACCTTGCAAACCTGGTTAACGAGGCAGCTCTTTCCGCTGCTAGGTGTGAGAAGAAGGAACTTGATAATGATGACTTTGAGGAAGCAAAAGATAAGGTTTTGATGGGGCCTCAGAGGAAGTCGATGGTCATATCAGAAAAAGAGAAGAGAAGAACGGCTTTTCATGAAGCCGGTCATACCCTTGTCGCTGTGAAGTTACCTCATTGTGACCCTATTCATAAGGTGACGATTATCCCTAGGGGAGGGGCTTTAGGTGTTACACAATCCTTGCCAGATGAGGATAAGCTGAGCCAGACAGTTGAGGCAGCCAACAACTTTATTTCTATGGCGATGGGTGGACGTGTTGCTGAGCTGCTCGTTTTTGATGAGATTTCCAGTGGTGCCGCTCAAGATATTGAAGTGGCAACAAACTTAGCTCATCGTATGGTTTGCGATTGGGGAATGTCGAAAGCTCTAGGTCCGGTAAAGTATAAGAGAAATGGGAGTAGCCCCTATGCTATCGCTTCTGGAAGCGTTATGGAGTACTCTGAGAAAACAGCGCAAGAAATTGACGGTGAAATTAAAAGAATCCTGAATGAAAATGAAACTCTTGCTGTTAATTTAATTAAAGAGAATAGAGATGCTCTGGATCGATTAGCTGAAGCTCTTATCATTTGGGAGACTTTAGACAGCGATCAAGTGAAGAAAATTGTCGATGGCGAGGACATCGGTCTGCCCCTTAATCCAAAAGAGCCGGGGTCAGAGGGTGAAGCTGCTAAAACCGCAGAAGCAGACGAAGAGCCTTCTGAGTCTGAAGATAGTAGGGTAGGAGACAATTCAGATAAAGGTGATGGCCATTCAGATGACCCAGTCACAGTCTAAATTTCTTATGGGGGTACTTAATATCACCCCCAACTCCTTTTCAGATGGTGGACAATACAATCATGAGGATTCCTGTTTTTCCCAGGTAAATAGTTTGCTGTCTCAACGTGTTTCCTACTTGGATTGTGGGGCAGAGTCTACTGCGCCTTTTAACAAAGCATGCAGCCTCAAAGATGAATGTAAAAGGTTTGAAGAAATTCTTTTTCCAGCTCTATTGAGGCTGTCAAAAGGGGGCGACTTTAATCACAAGGCTTTTTTTGAAGAAGGGACTCTTTCCATTGACACATATAGGCCCGAGACTTTTTATTTTGTTGCAGACTTCATTAGAACGAAATGGCAAGGCCTTAGGCTTCTATGGAACGATGTCTCTGGTACTTTGGATGATGATACCCTTTATATATTAAAGTCTTTTCCTCGCTGTGAATATGTCTATTGCCATAATTTGGCCCCTGAGCGGGTTGAGACCCAAAATCATAAGATGTACTTTTATGATGGACCCGATTCAGAAGATGGCTTTATTGAGCATCTTTATAAATACTTTTGTCAGGGTCTCGAATTTTTTAACAAATCAGATTTGGCTCATAGAGTTATTTTGGACCCCTGTTTTGGCTTTTCTAAAACAATGGCCCAAAATAAGGTCCTATTAAACCAGCTCATAGGCTTAGTTGGTCGTTTTTCCAAAGAGGTAAGGTGGCTTATAGGCATATCAAGAAAGTCCTTTCTTCAAGACTCTGTCAAAGGGCACCGAAAAGATCCTAAAGACTGGGCGGTTGTTGAGAGTTTACATTGTGGCCTTTTATCATTATGGTTCCAGAAATTATGGGATAACACACTTATCTTTAGAGTTCATGAACCTCATGTTTACTATGGCGCTCTTCAAGCCTCTTCTCTACTTTCGATGGGAAAGGAATAAGTCAGGCCGCCTGAAGAGATCTAAAGATTTTTAAAAAAGCACTTTTTTAAAGCATTCATTTTTGGATGGTGTGGGGTCCTTTAATTTTGAGGAGCGGTTTTAATGAAAGTTAGGGAGGAAGTGTGGATAGGTTTCTAGAAGGTCGTGTTGTTGACTCTAAAGGGGTTCAAAGTAAGCAGATACTTTTTGACGACGAAACTGGTTTGATCAAAGACGTAGGTAATTTAGGAGTTCCAAAAGATAAGGTTGACTATAGCTTTAGCAGTGATTGCCTGGTTTTTGGAGGAATGGGAGACGTCCATATCCACGCCCGTGAAGATGTATCACAAAAAAATGTATACAAAGAGGATTTTTGTAGCGCTTCTCAGGCCGCTTTAAATGGGGGAGTAACCCACACTTGTGATATGCCGAATAACCCTACACCTCCTATTGACGATAATAGCTATTTAGAAAAGTTATCACTAACTTTAAAGGCAGATTTTCCCTTGTTTCTATATGCAGGGATAGGCCCTGAAACGAGACCATTATCATTTAAGGTTCCCTACAAAGCTTATATGGGACCATCCGTTGGTGAGTTATTTTTTAAAAATGAAGGGGAACTAGATAACTCTTTAGATCGGTATCAAGGGCAGTATGTTAGCTTTCATTGTGAAGATCCTGAAATTCTTGAAAATTGTAAGGACCTCCCCAGTCATGAGTTAAGGAGACCTGTTGAAGCGGAGACTGTTGCTACGTCAACAGCTTTAAGATTAATTGAAAAATACAAGCTCAAAGGTAAACTTTGTCATTATAGTTCTAAAGATGGCCTCCCTTTAATTTTGGAGGCCAAAAGAAAAGGGTTGTCTGTTGAGTGTGAGGTTACGCCTCAGCATCTTTATTTTTCTCAGGAAGAGTTTTTCGGAAACCCCTACCTTTCATCTGCCGAACAGAGGCAATGGATGCAAATGAACCCACCTATAAGGTCAAAAAAAGACAAAGAGGGAATGCTGGAAGCTTTTCTTCGAGGTGATATAGATTACCTGGCCACAGATCATGCCCCCCATTGTCATCATGAGAAAGATCAGGGAACAAGTGGTCTCCCTGGGTTGGATACATATGGTGCTTTTGTAACTTGGCTTCTTATAGAGAAAAAAATGAAGCCAGAGCTCGTTTCTCTGGCTTGTACAGAGAGGCCAGGAAGATTTGTAAATACATTTTTAGATTCCTTAAAAGCAAGCGAAAGCTCTTTTAACCGCTATGGAAAGGGTTTTGGTAAAATAGAGCCAGGCTATGTAGCTTCTTTTACAGTTCTCAACCTTAAAAAGCCTTATGAAGTTAAAAGGGAAAATTTAAAAACAAAAGCAAAGTGGTCTCCTTTTGAAGGAATAACCTTCCCAGGAAGTGTTGAATCTGTTTTTCTTTGTGGAAATAGAGCTTTTTAGACAAATAAAATAATTTTTTTATTTTTCTATGGGGCAAGTCCTTAGTTCACTGGAAATAATTGTAACTGCCCATTACAATTTATCTAAAGGACTTAGTATGTTGTTTAGGGATGAACGATACCTGTGTAAAATTGCCGTCTTTTTGTTTCTATGTATTTCACCAAATTCTTTGTTATCTAATGAAAAGGTTATTTATGGCAAGGATAACAGAAAGGACTTATACGAAATTACAGATAGTAAATGGATTGATAATGCTCAAGCTGTTGCGGCATTAATACCTCTTGAACATTTCAAAAAATCAGATGATGTCCCAGGCTTTTGGAGGCTAAAGTCCACAACTTTAGTCGAAGAGGGTTTTTGTCATGATGAGAAATACACCTCTCAGCAAGCGGCAGCTCAATGTTCTGGTTTCCTTGTCCATCATAACGTACTTATCACAGCCGGTCATTGCGTAAAGTCACTAAAAACTTGTGAAAAAACAAGATGGGTTTTTGGTTATGATTTAAGCAAAAAGGATAAGGATTATAATTTGATACCCCAGGATAATATTTTTGAATGTAGTGAAGTCATCTCTTATTTCCCTGGTGAAAACGACGATGAACCTGATTATGCAATTTTGCGTTTAAATAGATCAGTTCAAGGAAGAAAGCCTCTTAAACTAAGGAAAAAAGGTAGTGTAAAGAAGGGAGAAAGGCTTTATGTAGCAGGTTTTCCGTTAGGTCTCCCTTTGAAAATAGCGGGTGGAGCTTGGGTTAGAAAGAATTCGGAAGGGCCTTATTTTTCATCTAATCTTGACAGCTTTGAGGGTAATTCAGGAGGCCCTGTTTTTAATGAAAAGGATCATCTTGTTGAAGGAATTCTTGTTGGTGGAGAAGATGACTTCTTTTGGGATTCAAAAGAGGATTGTTTTAGAATTAAACGATGCTCTGAAAAAGGGTGTCAAGGTGAAAGTGTCACAAAGATAATGACCCTTAAGGAATTAGGGGAATTGATAGGGAAAAGCTAAGGCCATAATCTTAAGGTGAGGAGTTTTAGGATGAGTGGAGATCCATCAGTTAAAGTGATCGTTTTAGACAAAGGTAAGGAGCTATATAAGATCGTTTCTCTTTATGTGGAATCTGAGTTTGAGACAAATGTCCTTCATTATGAGTCGCCAAATTCAATTGATGATTCTGAAAATATTGATCTAAAAGAAGCTCTTTTTGTTTGTGACTATACTTTTATTTTGAACTTTCAGTCGGATTTTAAAAGTTTAGGAGCAAAAGGGTACAACCGCTCTTTTATTATTTTAGAGGATAGCCTTCTTTTTGGAGATGAAGAAAAGCGTGAAATAGAAACCCTTTTAAAGGAATTTAAGCACAGCTTTTGTCATAGAGATTTGATAAAAAATCAGTTTGTAGAAATGATAGAGGGGATGTGTGGAGACGCAATTCCAAAAGTTGATCTTAAGTACTCCAAGATGAGTATGGACTACTTTTTTAAATCCAAGCATGCTCTCGTTGATACTTATATAAAAATAGGAGCTGAAAAATTTATTAAAATAGTGAATCGAGGAGATGATGTGCCTGAAGAAGTTTTGGAGCATATTACAAAAAAGGGAGTACGCTTTTTCTATGTAAAAAAAGTTGACTTTAAAGAGTGTTATCGGTCAATTGTTGACAGTCTATCTGAAAGGTCATCCACAAAAAAAGGGGTTGAGGGAAGTTTAACAGAACAGTTTACATCAATAGAAAATGTCCATACTGCCTTGAAAAGCCTTGGCGTGAGTGAAGAGGTTTTGGAAATTGCTGATGAAACAGTTGAGATCGCAAAAAAAACAATTCAGGAGCAAGCGAACCTTCCGGCCTTCTTAAAAGAGTTTTTAAAAAATGAAAACTATATTTCTGAACTTAGCACATTAACTTCCTACCTTGCGATTTCTTGTTTAAGTGAACTTCCTTGGGGAAACCCAAAAAACTTTACCAAGTTTGCCTTGGCTTCAATTATTCAAGATGTTGCCCTAAACGACGAAGAGCTGGCAAAGATTTGCCACTTAGACTCCGAGGAGTTTAAAAACTTAAATGAAGCCGATAAAACCAAAGTCGTTGAGCACCCATCAAAGGCGGTTGAAATTTTAGATCATTTGGAAGGAATGGATCAAGACATTAAAGATATTGTTATGCAGCATCATGAGCGGCCTCATGGTAAAGGTTTTCCTTGGGGGCTTAAGGATAATGAAATTAACCCTTTATCGAACCTTTATATAATTTGTCATGAGTATGCTCATAGGATTATAACTGGTGGCCTAAATTTAGCGAATATGAAAAAAATAGATCAGGACTTTCGAGAGATGTTTTCTTCAGGAAATTATGCCAAGCCTTATAAAGCCTTTTTAGAAGTATTTCGTTCAAAAAGATAATAAGTTTTCTTAATTAGAGTCTGTTAGGGAGAGGCTCTCCTTTAAGACCTGCAATAATATTTTTGGTCGCAAGTGTGGCCATTAAGTCCCTTGCCTCTACTGTAGCTGAGCCAATATGCGGTGTGATTATTGTGTTGGGAGTTTGAAAGAGCGGGTCGTTTGGAGAAAGTGGTTCAGGAGTTGTAACATCTAACCCTGCTCCTCCAATAAGTCCCATTTTGAGTGCTCCTACGAGGGCCTTTTGGTTGATAATTTCTCCACGGGCGGTATTTATTATGTAAGCATGGCTTTTCATAATTTCAAATTCTTTGTGCCCAATGAGGTTTTCTGTACTTGGGTTTAAGTCTGTATGGATGGAAACAATATCAGATGACTTTAGAAGTTCTTGTAAAGTGTGTCTTTTATAAGAGGGGTTTATTGTTTTGGTCTTTGTTCTTGATGTATAAATAATATTCATACCAAAACCATTTTGGGCCTTTTTTGCAAGTGATTGTCCAATTCTTCCCAAGCCTATTATTCCAAGGGTTTTTCCTTTGAGTTCCATACCTAAAAAACCTAGAGGTTCCCACTTTTTCCACTCACCTTGTTTTGCATTTTGAATGGCCGGAAAAATGTTTCTTGCCAAAGTTAAAATGAGCCCTAAAGCAAGGTCACTTGTAGCTTCCGTAAGGACATCTGGGGTATTTCCAACGGGAATATTATATCTGGCAGCCGCCTTTAAATCGATATTGTTAACTCCGACCGCATAGTTCGCGATAACTTTTAAGTGGGAGCATTTTTTAAAGAAATTTTCATCTAACCTGTCACTAAGCATTGAAAGAAGAGCATCTGCTTCTTGGCATTTTTGAATTAACTCTCCGGGTGTCGGAGGACTTGTTCCATCCCATAGTTCAATAATATGACCTTCTTCACGAAGAAGCCTGAAAGCAATTTCTGGTATTTTTCGTGTTAAAAAAATAGTTTTTCTCTTTTTTAATTCGAGCATACTTTACTTTTTAGGCTTAGGGCCGGTGATTAATAAAACCTTTTAGCTTCGATCTCTTTTTTCAACTTTATAGGCTTTTTGGCCAATTTCTTCAAGACCACTTTCTAAAAATCTAGTAGAAAGGGGCTTAACTTTTTCATATCCTAAAATTTCAATTTTAAAAACGTTTTCAAGAGAGTTGAAAACTTCTTTTTCAGGGACCGAAAAAGGAGGACCTTCGAAACTATTACTTTCATACTCTATTGTTAGGATGAGGGCCTTTGATTTATCACTCATTAAGCTTTTATAGAGGTTATAATATTTTTCTCTGGACTTGGGAGGAAGGGCTATAAGTGAGGCCCGGTCATAAACAAAGTCAAAGGGCCATTTGTTTATTGGCTTGAGCTTTTCAAGTAAAACTGGTTCTAATAAAAAAATATCACCTTCAAGGATCGTAATGGGTTGGTCATTTGCTTCCCATAATTTAAAAGGGCCGAGGTTTGTTCTACTGTAGGAGAGCTTATTTTCGTCAAAAAAGGCTTGAATGGCCAAGGGGCTCAACTCTACGCCTAAGACTTCAATTTTTTGATTTAGGAGCCAAATCATGTCGATGCTTTTTCCACACAAAGGAACAAAAGCTCGACTTTTTTCAGGTATAGAAAATGTTGTAAAAAACTTAACTAATGTGGCATTTGGAGTTTCTTGATTAAAGCCAAGTTTATTATTTTGCCAGCAATCAAACCAAAAATTATTATCTACAAGATCATTCATAAAAAGACTTCCATATAAAGCGCTATAAATTAAAAAATAAGCATATAAGTTTATACTGGCGTAATAAAAAAATATCAAGGTGATCAATAACTAGACACATGAGATTAAAAATTGTTTAATGCTTCCGAGGTGGATTGATTCAATTAAAAGTTGGGTACCCTTCGAGGAGTATTTTTTGGCTTTACTGATTACAGGGGGAACGGGTTTTTTAGGTAGATATCTTGTTGCAAACCTGCTCCCAAGTAACCGCGATATTTTTCTTCTTGTTAGAAAGGAAAGTTATCAAAAAGCGGAAAGTATTTATAAAAATAACCCCAAAGTTCACTTAATTTTGGGCGATATTTTGAATCCAAAAGTGGTTGAAAGCGATAGAAACCATAAAAAACTTTTTTCTGAGACAACATCAATTATTCATGCCGCTTGTTACTCAAACTTAAAGGGAAATTACGAAAAGTGTTTCAATAAAAATGTTGGTGGGACAAGGAATATTATTCAGCTAGCAAGGCAAATGAAAAAACTAAGGTTTTTCCATTACATCAGCTCAATTGCAGTGAGTGGAGACTTTAAGGGAGAACTAAAGGAAGATGTTCTTGATATAGGTCAGAAGTTTTCTAACAACTATGCGCAAACTAGGTTTGATGCGGAACTTTGTGTTAGAGATTGGGTTTGTCCTACAGTGGCCAAAAGAATTTACCGTTTAGGTGTTTTGGTGGGTGACTCTATGCAGGGAATGACTCCCCAAAAAGATGGCCCTTACTATTTTTTTGGTCTGCTAAATAAACTTCAGAGAAAGAAACTGCTTTTAAATACTTTAAAATACTTACCCGTTCCTTTTGAGAAGTCTTCCATTATTCCAATGATACCTGTTGACCACGCAGCAAAATTTGTCTCTGAAGGGGTTTTAAACCCCAGCAAGTCTTTAGATCTTCGTTGTTACCACGTTGTGAGTAAGGGATGTCCAACTGTGGGTCAATTTGTTCAAGACTCCTTCGATGAGTTTGGGTTTTCAGTTAATGTCGTTCCGTTACCAAAAACTAAGGCCAATAATCTCATTATGGATAAGGTTGGGCTTCCTAAAGAATTGTTGCCCTACACATACTCCAAATGTAAGTACGATCAGAGCATGGCTAAAAAGGACTTTCCAGAATTGGCCGAAAGTCAGTATAGAAATTACAAAAATGCCATGTTTGCGTTTGTAAAGGGTAGCGGCATTCCAAAGAAGGGAAAGTTTTAAGGGTTATATATTAGAAATTATGGGGAAAAGCTTGTGAAAAAAGAAAAGATGGCTTACCTCTGCGCTTTTTCTTCTATTATCTTTTGGTCGACTTCTGCTTCAGCTTTTAAGATAACTCTCCGCTCTTTAAATTATATTCCTCTTTTATTTTATACAGCAGTCGTATCTTTTTTTATATTTGGTTTTTCTCTTCTTTTTATCAACGGTAATGTTTTTGAAAAGAAGTTTGATATGAAGGCCTTCTTTTTCTCTGCCCTTTTAGGATTTTTAAATCCTTTTCTCTATTACTTTATTCTTTTTAAAGCTTATTCTCTTTTATCGGCCCAAAAGGCCATGGCCCTAAATTATACTTGGCCTCTTGCCTTGACATTATTATCTATTCCTCTATTAAAACAAAGGCCATCCCGTTTAGTACTATTTGGAATGTTCATTAGCTTTTTAGGGGTTTTAATTATTGCCAATGTTTGGAACTCGCCTTGGGCTTTAAATCCTAAAGAGTTTTTTGGGATTATTCTAGCTTTAATAAGTTCATTTGTTTGGGCCCTTTATTGGATTCTTAATATGAAAGACTCTAGGAATGATAGGGTTAAGCTTTGTCAGAATTTTTTCTGGGGTGCATTGTATGCAGGGATTGCTGTAAAGGTAAATAATTTACCTTTTACCTTCGATCTAAAAGGCTTAATAGGAACTCTTTATATTGGCACTTTTGAAATGGGGCTCACTTTTATTCTCTGGCTTAAAGCTTTAAAGTTTAGTTTTAATACTTCTCAAGTTGGTAGATTAATATTTATAACTCCTTTTATTTCTCTCATTTTCATTTCAATGATTGCGGGAGAGGGAATTCAATTAACTTCAGTTATAGGACTTAGTTTGGTGGTTTTAGGTATCATTGGTCCTAACTTTTTTGAAAAAAATAGATGATACCTTAACCACCTTTTACCAAAAGATGATTAAGACAAAAAAATATTTAAAACAAAAATTATATTAAAAATGAATTCTATTTTGGAAAATAATATTTAATGGGAAAGGTCATTAAAAATATTCATTGAATAAAAGTTTAATCTAATCCTTTATTTCTAGTTTAGCCTCTAAAATTTAAGGTTTCTGTCTGATATTCCTGTAAAATATGTGAACGGTATTTTGATGTATAAAAGCGGTTTACAGTAGATTTAGTTTATGGACGACCTGAAAGCAAAAAATAAGAAGGTGTGGCCAATTGCATTGACAATGGCTGCTTTTCTTTTCGCAATTTTTATTAACCTTATAGCAAGTGAAGTTTTAAAGTTTAAGGCATTAAGCTATTTTTGGTTTATTGTACCCCTTTGTATTTTAAGCGGCTTTATAACCTTAATTCAATTTAGGCCATCAATCTCTTATAAGGTAATACTTCTCTATTTTGTAATTTCTACTTATTCAGTACTCATACCTATTTTAGGTGCAACTGCAGAGATGAAAATTTCTATATTTACAATGGTCTATTCTATCATCTTGCTGGTAGGAACGACTTTTTTAAAAACAAGAGATTACAACTTATTTAGTATTTATCTTCTTGTTTTTGGGGGAGGGATACTATTGTTTCAGGGAGGGGAGCAAGGTAAAATCGATAAGGCTTCAATCTTAATAATTTTGTCCGTTTTATTTACTTTTCCATTTTTAAATTTTTATTTAAACAAAATAAAAGGCGACCTTAAAGAAAAGATAAAAAATTCAGAAGATATGACTAACAGACTTCAAGAACTTGTAAAGACTATGACAAATGAAGTCCAAATTCAAAATAAAGATTTAAAGGTTATTTTATCTAATGTTGATCATGGCTTTTTAATTATTAACCAAAAAAGTATTGTTTGTGGCGAAATAACTACGGTAACCGAAAAAATATTTGGTATGAACCCAAAAGGAAAAAAAATTAGTGAAGTATTGAAGTTTGATGAAAATGAAAACAAAAATTTTGAACGATGGATGGATCATGTTTATAGAGCGAAGATTTCATTCAATGATATTCTAGACCTCGCGCCGAAAACTTTTTCAAAAATTGAAGGGAGTATGGTTTCTTTAGATTTTAGGCCTTTGTACAAAAATAATGAAAAAAAAGTAATAGATAAAATTATTTGTATAGCTACTGACATTAAGGGAAAAGTTTTTCTTAAGAAAAAGGCTTTAAAGGAAAAATCCAAGCTTTTTTCTATCTTAAAAATCATTGATAAGCCCATGGCATTTTTAGATTTGATTACTGATGCAGAAGATAAGCTTGCCAATTACATAGATGTATCTCTAGAAGGAATGGAAATTGAGGATATGTACCGTGACTTCCATACACTAAAGGCAAGGTTTGCCATTTATAAGATTGATGAGGTTGTTAAGCAAATACATGAATTAGAAACAAATCTAAATAGAGAAAAGGAAAAGGGAAAAAAAATTAGAAAAGAAACCAGGGAATTAACATTTCTTTTGGAGAATATTAATCGAGAGGTTCGATTTTTTTTAAAGGAGAATAGGAAAATAATTGAATTAGTTAATTCTAATATTCAAGTTACAGAAGACTTTAAAGAAACTGTTGAATTAAAGAAGGAAGTCGTTTCTTTTGTCAACACATTTCATAAGCGTTTTGTTCTTAAGAACGTTGCTGATTTCTTTAACGTTTTTGAAGAGCCTTTCAATGAACTTGCTACAACACAGGATAAAAAAGCCAAGTTAGAAATAGGGAAGACCAATATTTTAATTAACCCAGAAAAATACAATGAGGTGTTCTCTTCTTTCATTCATATTTTTCGTAATGCCGTTGACCACGGTATAGAGACCCCCCAAGATAGGTTCTTAAAAGGTAAAGAAAAATTGGCAAACGTTAATGTAAGCTTCTTGGAAACACATAGCGGGGGACGTTTTAGAATTACTATTAAGGATGATGGGAGAGGGTTGGAACTAGAGAAAATAAGGAAAGTTGCAGTAAAAAAAGGTTTTGTATCCGAAGAAGACTCTTTAAATTTAAGTGACTATCAGATTGGAAACTATATTTTTCAACCTGGCTTTTCTTCTAAAGAGACGACCACAAAGGTAAGTGGCCGAGGTGTTGGAATGGATGTCGTAAAAATGGAGGTTCAAAAAATTGGCGGAAATATAATAGCAGAAAGTAAGGAAGGAAAAGGGGTAACAATCACAATAGATTTACCTATCTTTAGGTAGATTTTATTAAGGACAAGAAGTGTCAATAAAAAAAATATTTATTATAGTTTTATTTATTATTGGTGATTTATCATGGTCTGCCGAAGTTGATAATTTTACAGGGCGATTTAATAGAAGGCTTCAGGATTCAACAAACATTTTTAATAAAAAAACCAACGAATTTTTTAGGAAAGGGCTAAAAAATGCAAACATTGGGCTACTTAAGTGTAATGAGAAAAAGCTTTATTTTAATTTAAAACAATATTTCAATAGTACTTTTTTTGGCAAGATTGTTAGATGGGTTAATGAAACGGATACATTAGATAAAAGGTTTATTTCTGTAAAGAAGTCAATATATAGAGATTTTACGCCAAATGAGTCTATTGTTCTTGGCTTTTTATCTAAACTTAGGCCAGTTCATTCTCCTAATTTAAGAATGGGCGAGGTGTACTTGGGGAGTGATAAGTTTGAGCACTTTTTTTCCTCCGGCTATCGTTATTTCAGTTCTCATTATGGGAAGGGAAAAAGCTTGAGAAAGACACTAATGATCGGTTTAAGGGAAGAATATGGCCTTTTAGGCAGATACCCGACAGGTGTTATATCCTATGCAGATTTAGCTGCAGACTTTAACGGGATGCGGTTTTGGAATCATGTCCTTCAAAAAAAGGATGATGTATTAGGATCAGAAAAAAACTTGGGTCCTTATGTTAAATGCATTAATAAAAAATGGACTTTAGTTAAAGAGATGGATTGGTCAAATTATTTAGATGATTCTATGGATGAGGCCATAAATTGTAGTCAGTTTAAATCTAAAAATATGGTCAAAAAAATTAAAAAAAGGCTACAGGAACTTCAAGTTCCTCATCAAAGAATAATAAGTTGTCCTATAAATAGGAATAAATTAAAAAAGGTAGTTTTAAAATATGGTAAGTACTCGGATTTTTTTATAAATCAATATGGTTTGCGTGTAGTAGATTTAAAAGACAATCCTCTAAAGAGACTTAAAGAATCTGAGGAATTTTAGATTTTTCAAGATTATGCACTTTTCTTTTTCTTTTTGACTTTAATTTGACTTTGCCTGAATTCGTAAATTTCAAAAAGCTTCCAAATAACAGAAGGGATTTCATTTATATGAAAACCAGGTAGAACTCCGTATTCACCTTCTGTGAGGGCCGCTATGGTAGAAATAGGGAGTTTTGGAAACAGGATGGTTTCCTCTCTACATACGGAGCTTTGCTCAAGGTTCTCAATGATTTCCCCTTTTGGAGATAAGAGAGCAAAGCTTCCTGAAATGATAACTATAAGCTCGGGTGTTCCTCCAATAGGAACATTATTGCTTTTATGAATTTGTCTTCTTGAAAGGACTTGGCTTAAATTGTTAAGGATAAATGAGGAAGCCATATTTTCAAAGATTGGTAAGCTTTGAAGAATATTCTTATTAGTTCTTCTTTTTAGTATATGGGCCAATAACTTATGTTTTTTTATAAAGTTTTGGTAAATAATGGCGGGAATTTTAAGGGCCCATACATGACCTAGAGCTACGTAGGTTTTTTTCCTTGGTTCATCTAAAAGCGCAGCCATTTCACCAATGAGAGAGCCTGCAGAAACAGCTTTATGAATGCCTTTTTTGGAGTAAATCATTTCTACAGTGCCCGTAAGTGTCAGGTAGAGATAATTACTCTTTTCACCTTGTTTAAGGAGAATAGATCCTGCGTTAAATGTAACTATGGGGCAATTGATAATATCTCTAAGGTCATCGAAAAGATCCTCAGGAAAGTAATTTTTTAAATATCTTTCGGCGTAAGAGAACATAGGGTTTGAGTTCGAAGGAATTAAAACATCGATCATTCCAAATGATGCTCTTTCTCCGATTTCTTTTTCTTCATGACTTAAGTCTCTATTGATATGGGAGAGGATAATTTTTTTTGAACCATCTTCTTCAAAGTCTTTTGCCATTCCGTGGATCATTCCTCCACCAATATCAATTTTTTTTACATTTGATTCAAATAAATAATTTTTTTTAATTTGTTTGATTAATTTAGGTTGAACTCCATTATCTCCTTCTTTTTTAGAAATCAATTCATCAAGGATGCTAAAAGAAGCAATATCTGCCATATGTGAATAAGTTTTATATCCATTTTCAGAAATAACTCTAAATTGAAAGTTTGTGGTTTCAACAGGGTGGGGAGAATAAAAAGGTTTAACTTGCATTCCGTTGACGTTATTCCACAAATCTATACTCAAGTCATTAATTTCAAAATATCTATTCATGAAGTCTTCATGCCGACCTAGAAGAGCAGAAAGCTTTTTTGTTACTGAGGCCCTAACAGTTGAAGTCGCGTAATATTTAATTTTATGGTCAGCTTGAAGGAGAGCAGTTAATCCTGAAAAATGATCATCGTGGCAATGTGTATGAAAAATCCCATGGATTGAACTAACGCTTATGCCTAGAGCATTCAGTGTTTCAATGATGTTAGGACCTGCATCAATGAGATAAAGTTTTTGGTCATAAGCAATTATACTCGACATACAAGGTCTGTGAATATCCCATCCATCACCTTCTCCGGAATGAATAATTGCAAAATATTCTCTTCGAACTTTATAAAAACCAAGGTGGTAGGATGTTATATACTTTTCACCAGGATTCAGGTTTAGTGAAACTTCGACCTTTTCACCTTTATACTCTATTGTATATTCGTTATATTTATCTCTTTTTATAAAAACGCCATTTCTAATTTCGACTTTTTTATTTTCAATTATTTTTGTTTCTAATAACTCTTTTGGTGAAACTATTTTTCCAAAAGCAAAATGAAGCTTTACTTTCATCATCTCTTCAGCAAATTCTTTCTCAACTCCGGTGGACATTATTTCTTCCAAAGATGAGAGACCATAGTTTCCTCTATAAATGTACTCTAATTGGGACTCAACTTGCTTCTCTGTACCTATAAGGATGGGCTTAAGACCTTTGTTGTTGATGTGATTTGGGATTATCATACCCTGTTTATACAACATTTGAAGTATTGGAAACTCTCCAAGGTTTGAGAATTGTCCTCCTTGAATGGATGAATCTGAGAGAAGAAGAACATTCGGCCCACTTTGGAAAGAATGGCCATTTTTTTCAATGTTTTGGATCATTCCATTTTTTATAAGGTGTTTAATGGAGTCCGCTGGACAGCCACAGAGGATATATATCTCAGCTTGAGGTATTTCAACCCAAGTTATACCGGGAGCAACATTTATTTTCTTTATTATCGTCATTACCTAAAAGCGCCTATTGAAGTTTTATCTTTAGGGTCTATATTACGTTAGACTCTTTCGGTTCTTGTGTTGGAAAAAGTGAGAATATTCAACTTTAAAGGCCTAATTTATGCTCGATAGATTGTGATTGACCGACTTATTCAGTTAGGTTGATTTTAGCTTATATATGTTTAGGAAACGTTCATTTTAGGATTTTTTATTTTTACTATAATTTTTTTATTAGAATGCTTTCTGATAACAATAAAAATATTTCCTAACTATTTTTAATTTATACAACCACTTATTCATGAGAAAATCGGGAAACACATATAAAAAACGGGAAAAAAAATGGCAGAAGATGAGAAAAAATCGAAAGGTAAAATTCTTGTTGTTGATGATAGTGAAGATATAAGGATGCTGCTCTCTCTTAAGCTAAGAAAAGCTGAATATGAAGTGGTTTTGGCTAGTGATGGAATGCAGGCCCTCGAAATGGTTGATCAACACCCTGATTTAAAGCTCATAATCCTCGATGTGATGATGCCTGTTATGAATGGTGTACAGGTTATGAAATTTCTTTTGGATAAAATAGAGAAAAAAATTGCTGCTAGCGAGGAAGGTGGTAATGGAGAGGAAAAGAAAGGGAGCGCAGGGATTGAAGAAGATGAAGGGCCATCTCCAAATATTGCTCTTAAAATTTGTTTCTGTACTGCTAAGACTGACCCAAAGCAGATTAATTTAGCAATACAAGCAGGTGCTCACGATTATATTACAAAGCCTATTGATGAAAGTATCTTATTACAAAAGATTGACCGCCTTATGGGACAGGACAATGCACAGATGTTCGCAGTTATGCCTTGTGATTTACAAATCACCATAGCAGAGTTTGCCAAAGAAAAGCCGAGTAAAATGATTGAGTTATCAGAGGTTCACTCAAAGCTTGAAGCGTCTTTTTTTATTCCCGATGGGACTGAGATAACTCTTGATTCGCATAAATTGAACTCTTTGTTTAAGGTGCCGGTCACTATGAAGGGAAGCGTTATTTTTTCTGAAAAGCTTGGACCTGACCTTCATGCAGTCGAAGTTAGCTTCCAAGGCCTTACCGAAGATGACCGAACAGAAATCCGATCTATTACAACTACTAAGAGGGAGTTGAAAGATGTAGAGGAAGATGAAGATGGTGATCAAGAAGGCGGCTCAGAGGGCCAGTGACTTTTTAAAATAATTTCAGACTACAACTTTATTTATTTTGATTTTCTTTCTTCCATCTCATGTAGTCGCTTTCAATAAGGCTCCATAGGTATCTTTGAGGGGCTTCTCCGACTGAGGATGCGACTTGCCTCATCTTTTCATAAAGTTGAATGGGGATAGGAAGATGCTCGTGGGTTTTTTCTTCTTCAGCTTTATTTTGGTCAGTCAAAAGATTTCACCTTTTTTTTGTTTACAGGTGGGCTAATCGGTTATTTTAAACGGAAATTGAGAGAAAAAAAGGTTTCAAGACTTTTTTTTGAAACCCTTTTTATTTTCAAAGAGAGTGAAGTTTAAACAAAACAATGTTTTAACTTTAATCTTCAAATATATTAGAAACTCCTCCCATAAGGGATCCCTCGCCTTGAGTTTTTCCGCCAGCACTTGGCGCATTTGCAAGTATCCTATCAGCGAGTCGTGAGAACGGTAGGCTTTGAAGCCAGACAGAGCCAGTACCAGATAGTGTTGCTAAGAAAAGTCCTTCTCCCCCAAATACCATAGACTTTAGTCCGCCGCTTCTTTGGATATTATAATCAACCCCTGCGGTAAACCCGACAATGCATCCGGTATCAACCATAATTTTACTATTTTTTAATTCCTTTCGGATAATGGTTCCACCTGCATGGATAAACGCCATTCCGTCACCCTCTAACTTCTGTAGGATAAAGCCTTCTCCTCCAAAAAGTCCTGTTCCTATTTTTTGATTGAAGGCCATTGAGACTTTTGTTCCAAGCGCTGCTGCTAGGAAAGAGTCTTTTTGGCAAAGGATTTTGCCCCCGACTTCGTTCATGTTGACTGGAATAATCTTTCCAGGGAAAGGTGCAGCAAAAGAAACGCGCTTTTTTCCAGGGCCGTTATTTGTAAAGTGAGTCATGAAAACAGACTCTCCTGTTAAAAAGCGTTTACCTGCTCCGAGAATTTTACCAAAAAAACCTTTTTCAGGTTCTGAGCCATCTCCCATTTTTGCTTCAAAGGTAATTCCCTCTTCAAAGTAATTCATTGAACCGGCTTCAGCTACGACTGTTTCATTTGGGTCTAATTCAACTTCTACCATTTGAAGATCGCTCCCAATGATTTCATAATCGACTTCGTGACAATACATTTTGACCTCCTCTTTTAAAAAAAGGTGGAATATACACCTTTTTTGACGGAATCAAAATGACCCTGATTAGAATTGATGGGCCGCTAAAATTTACTTTTTCTTACTATAAACCTTAATAAAAGCTTAAACCCCTGAAATAACATGGTTTTTTCCTGGATCGTTTTTGGAATTGTCACTCTTTTCTAATAAACCCAAGGAATCAGAAAATTAAGTTTCTGATTAAGCAAGGAGAGGATGATGAGAACGATAAAAAAGATGTCTGTGATGATGGCGATCCTCTTGTCTCTTTTGGTGGGCTGTAATCAAAGGTCCCCGGACAAGATGTCCCAAGTAAGAGGAAATATTTTGGTTGGAGAAAAGCTTGAGGAAGCTCTTGATGGGATCTTACTAGAGTCTATGAGTCATAGGGGAGGACTTGAAACAAGAGACCTCCAGGATGAATGGATTTTTGGTTTAACTATTACAAATACAAATGACTTTTTTGGGAAGGTTTTAACCGCTCACTCAAAAGCAAAAGTTGTAAAAATGATACCTTATCAGGGACGACTTTACATATACGATATATTGGAAAGAAAAGTTGTCATGAGCTTAGATATGGAAGAGCAAAATGGCATAGAACTTGTCGACTTTGCTTCGGCCCTTGATAATAGGCACATAAAAGAAGCTTTAAAAGTTAGCACTAAAATGCAAACAGGCGTTTCGACTTATGAGTCATATGGGAGGTCTCGGGTTTTAGGGACAACGATAAAAGAAGATATGGTTTTAATTGATCTTCGTTATCCAATGGTTGGTGTTATGCAGGCAGGAGAAAAGTCTTTAAGAAAAGAAGGTAGTGTTGATTTAAGATTGTTTCTTGTAAAAAGGGATACAGTAGGGAGAGTTAACACTTCTCGTACTGTTGCGGAAAGCCTTAGAGACAAATATGGTTACTTCGGACCAGATCTTATGAGGGAGAGCGAAGGAACACCTATAAGAACTTTTTCACTTGAAAATAATTCTATAATATTTCACTTGAAAGATTTTCCTAACGATATGGTGGCCCCAGCAAAAGAAGCAATCCTTGCATGGAATAAAGCCTTTGATGGATCCCCAATAAAGGTAGAGTTGGCAGGTCCTCATATGGATATTGGGGACCCCAGATACAATGTTGTTAAATGGGTAAAAAATACTGATAAGCATGTTGGTTGGGCCGGTGTTGCAGTTCCTGTTTTCGCTGACCCTGAAACAGGTTCGATTGTAAGCGGAAGTCTTCTTATCAATGGAGATTTTCTAAGAAATGATTACAGAAAGAGGCATGGCTACTCGCTTCGAGCTGCTAACCACTTGAAGGCAAAGTTTGGTACTTTGGATATTTTTAGTGAGCATGGAGAAATACCAGTTATTCCACAATTTACAGGCCTTGGTTCCTTTGATGAATATATGAAAGGTTACTATAGAGAAACGATATCTCATGAAGTAGGTCATGTTTTGGGTCTTCGTCATAACTTTAAAGGAACAGTAAATGCCAGGCATGGATTAACAAACTCTGTGATGGACTACCTTCCGAGAAAAGAGAGGGCCATCTTTCATGGTATCGGTGGCTATGATATAGGTGCTATTAGGTATGCTTATTATGGAGAGAGAGAGAATACTGAGTTTCCATTTTGTACGGATGATCATTTAATGGAACAGTATAATTGTAATCAGGGAGATGTTGGAAACCCTATAGCTCATACTTTCAAGGCCCTTGAGGATGGTTTAAAAGCTGTTTCGGAGACCCCAATAAAAACCCAAGATGGCGGAACTTTAGGTCCTATTAACTCAGTTTTAATGAATGGACTTAAGATTTCAAGACTTAGGCATCAAATTGAGAGCTGGGAAATGAGAAAGTTCGTAGAGTCGAGAAAGTTTAAAGGTGCACTTAATAAAATATGTAAGGTTACTCCTGCAAGGAACCTAGAGCACTTTGAAACTTCTATTGTGGAAAATAATATCAGGGCTTTAAAAAGTGGTCTTGTTAAAAGAATATTAGGCTTAAAAGGTTACCCAGGAAGTGGATATGGAAGTTTGTTTAACGATACAATCGATCATTTGCTTGAAGAAAATCTACTTGGGTGTTTCTTTGAATAAAGAAATTAAAAACTCATAAGCTTGAGGCCCCCTTTTATAGGGGGCTTTTTTTAGTTTGGTTGTTCTGTTGGTCTTACGAGCACATCGTGAATTTGCATAGATTGAGGTTGGGTAATAACTGTATAAACAGTTCTAGCAATATCAAGAGCAGTGAGAGGGTTAATTTGACTAAGGAGTTTCTCACTTTCTTTATGGTCTCCAAAATATTGGGGAAGAAAAGGGGTATCGACAAAGCCTGGGCTTATTTGACTGACCCTAATATGACTCTTTAGTGTCCTTAGCTCTTGTCTTAGTCCTTCTGTTAAAGAGTTAATGGCATACTTTGTGGCAGAGTACATACCGCTTTGGGGAGGAACTCTGTGGCCTGCCATTGAGCAAATGTTAACAACGTGGCCTCTATCTCCCATTTTTCTCATATCTTCTATGGCCTGCTGGGCACAAAGGGTAGGGGCAAGGACATTGGTCTCAAGCATCTCCCTCCATTTGGAAGCATTCTCTTCAAGAAGACCAACCTTATACCCAAGGCCTGCATTATTAATAAGAACCCTGACGCCGCCCCACTTTTTTCTCACAGAGCTGAATAGGGAAAAGATATTTTCTTCTTTTCGTAAGTCTTGGGGCTGGATTTCTATTTGACCTTCAAAAGAGAGGATATCATTTTTAAGGTCTTCAAGTTTTGATTCACTTCTTCCAGTAGCAAAAACTTTTATTCCGGCTCTCGCAAAAAGCTTGGCCACTTCGTTCCCAATGCCGCTTGTGGCACCAGTAATAAGGGCAACTTCACCTTCCCAAGTTTCCATTTTTGACGGGCCAAAAAGGTCCTCATGATTAAGACCGGCCTTATTTGTCATCTTTTGTCCTTTTATTTAGATTTATTTATGTAATTAGTTTTTGGCATTTTAAGGATTGTTACCAATTTTGTCTTTTTTTAAATTAAAAAATTAGTGTTAGACTTTAGAAAGCTACCGATGAAGTGTGAAATCTTAATTTGGGGAAGAAAAAGAATGGCAAAAACAGAGTACAAATCAATCAGACTGTTTAAGTCAGATTTTTGGGAGTCTTTTAGTCACATTAACCCGATTACCCCTTTAATTTTTTGGACTCCAGTCTGCGTCTTTCTTTTATCAAAATCGCAAATGAATAATGCTCTCTCCTTGCAGGAAAACTTCAATGTGGCGGTTGTAGCTTTACTTGTTTGGAGCCTTACTGAATACACAATGCATAGATTTTTGTTTCATTATGAGGCCAAAGGGCCAATGGGGAAGCGTTTTATTTACCTTTTTCATGGCATTCACCATGATGATCCTCAAGACCCCACAAGGCTTGTTTTCCCTATATTACCGGCCGTTTTACTTATGATTCCTATTTTTAGCTTTTTTAAGGCAGTGGTACCTGATCGTTTTCTTTTTTCTTTTACGGCCTACTTTCTTATGGGCTACCTTTGTTATGATTATATTCACTATGCAACTCACCACTGGCCAATGAAAGGGCCTATTGGAAAATTTTTAAGGACTTACCATTTGAAGCACCACCATGGGGAAAAAGGTCTTCGTTATGGGGTTAGTAACCCTCTTTGGGATTTAGTTTTTGGAACTTACCTCTCGCCTTATTCCAAAAAGAAACAAGACAAGAGGTAAAAAAGAATATCTTATTTTAAAGAAGTGATTTTAAAATCGTGTTAAGTGTAGAACTCGGACGCATCGCCTGGCTGACTT
Organism: Bacteriovoracaceae bacterium UBA7317; assembly: GCA_002474345.1. Classification (GTDB taxonomy): domain Bacteria; phylum Bdellovibrionota; class Bacteriovoracia; order Bacteriovoracales; family Bacteriovoracaceae; genus UBA7317. The sequence goes on along the minus strand of DKQD01000045.1, from coordinate 15,179 downwards.
TTTCTGAATTAGGGTGGTAGTAACCGCCTACATCGACTGGGCTCCCTTGAGCTTTATTCAATTCATCAACAATAGTGGCTTCTTTCGAAGAAAGCTCTCCGTAGACTGGAGAGAATTTACCTTTTAGATCACTGTCTGAATCCTGTTCAGCGAGTGCCTTTGCCCAGTAAAGGGCCAAGTAAAAATGACTCCCTCTATTGTCGAGCTCACCAACTTTTCTTGAAGGTGACTTGTTTTCGTTAAGAAATTGTCCATTGGCTTTGTCTAGGGCCTTGGCCAAAACTTTCGCTTTTTCATTATTCGTTTTATTTCCTAGGTCTTCGATCGAAACACTTAAGGCCAAAAATTCTCCTAGAGAATCCCATCTTAGGTGACCTTCTTCATTAAATTGCTGAACGTGTTTTGGAGCCGAGCCTCCAGCACCTGTTTCAAAGAGTCCACCGCCAGCTAGAAGAGGAACAATGGAGAGCATTTTGGCACTTGTTCCAAGTTCCAGAATTGGGAAGAGGTCTGTTAAGTAATCCCTTAAAACGTTACCCGTTACTGAGATCGTGTCTTCTCCCTTTTTAACTCTTTCAAGAGTGTACTTACAAGCTTCAACAGGAGCGAGGATTTTAACTTCAAGGCCATTTGTATCGTGGTCTTTAAGATAGACGTTTACTTTTTGAATAAGGTTATTGTCGTGGGCCCTTTTTTCATCAAGCCAGAAAACAGCTGGGCTTCCCGTTGCCCTCGATCTTGAAACACCTAACTTAACCCAATCTTTGATAGAGACATCTTTTGTTTGGCACATCCTCCAGATGTCACCTTCTTCCACATTGTGCTCCATAAGAGTTTTTCCGTCTTGATCAACGACTCTTATTTTACCCTTCCCTTCGGCTTTAAAGGTTTTATCGTGGGAACCGTACTCTTCAGCTTTTTTGGCCATAAGGCCAACGTTTGAAACGTTCCCCATGGTTGTGACATCAAAAGCACCATGCTCTTTACAAAATTCAATAGTTGCTTGGTAAACGCCAGCGTAAGAACGGTCTGGAATCAAAGCTTTAGTATCGTGAAGTTTTCCATCCGGTCCCCACATCTGTCCTGAGGTCCTAATAGCAGCAGGCATAGAAGCATCAATGATAACGTCACTTGGGACGTGGAGGTTTGTTATTCCTTTATCAGAGTTGACCATGGCAAGCCTTGGTCTTTTGGCATAGGTGTCTTTGATGTCTTGTTCAATGACCGCTTTTTGATCTGCTGGAAGCTTTTCTAATTTAGCATAAACATCCCCAAGACCATTTCTTGGGTCAACTCCTAGTTCATCAAACGTTTTTCCGTGCTTTTCAAAAACGTCTTTAAAATAGACTTGAACAGCGTAACCAAACATAATGGGGTCACTAACTTTCATCATCGTTGCTTTAAGGTGAAGGGAAAGAAGTATATCATTTTCTTTTGCCTGACTAATTTCTTCTTCAAAGTACTTACAAAGTGCGTTTGCGCTCATTCGGGATGAATCGATGACTTCGCCTTCTAAAAGTGACGTTTTTTCTTTGAGGGTTTTAGTTGCTCCACTTTCACTCACAAATTCAATTTTAACGTCACAGGCTTTTTCCATAGTGACTGATTGCTCAGCTGAATAAAAGTCACCATCTTTCATGTGGGCCACGTGGGATTTAGAGTCTTTAGACCAGGCCCCCATGGAGTGAGGGTTTTTCTTAGCAAATTCTTTTACGGGGCCTGCGACTCGCCTGTCAGAGTTCCCTTCACGAAGAACAGGGTTTACGGCACTTCCCAAGACTTTGGCATAGCGTGCTCTGATGTCTTTTTCTTCATCTGTTTTAGGTTCTTCAGGGAAAAGAGGAACGTCGTATCCATGCTCTTTTAATTCACTGATGGCATCTTTAAGCTGAGGAATAGAAGCGCTAATATTAGGAAGTTTAATGATATTGGCCTCAGGAGTTTTAGCAAGCTCTCCAAGTTCCGTAAGAGCGTCACCTATCTTTTGATCTTCTTTAAGGTTGTCAGGAAAATTGGCTAAAATCCTGCCTGCAAGAGAGATATCTTTAAGTTCGAGCTCAATATTAGCAACTGACGTAAAGGCCCTTACAATGGGAAGAAGGGACTCTGTTGCAAGAGCTGGAGCTTCGTCTGTTTTTGTGTAGATAATCTTTGAGTTTTTGGTCGTCATAATCGATCCTCTGCAAAAAGATAGTTGAGCCACTTTTTTGTGGTCAACAGTGTCAATAATAGATTGCTTTATGGACCGCAAAGAATAGCTTAAATTACGCCTTATAGAAAGGGCCAAAGTTTCACTTAGGATTTAAATTGCAGGCCCAGCCTATTTTAATTATTTATGGGTGTACATATAGTTATAACCATCGAAGATAATTTTCTTATTAGATCCTGTATAAGCTTGTACAAAGCCTCTGCTTCCGCTTACATGTCTAACCTCGGCCCTGCCGAAAATTCCACTCCCTTCAGCTTCCACAATATTGACGTTATAAATTTTTCCCCATGGGTCGTAGACCTTTAAATAACCGTCTTCGTAGCCATTAATAATGAGAGCATGTCCTCCGCTTCTCCGGTAAATACTATCTCCTTCTCTTTTGTAGACTCCCCAACTAACGGCAAAAGCTGGTTTACGTGTCTTAAAAATATCGATGATGTCTTGGTTTGTTACTGTACTCCAGCGGCTGAGACTTTGATCTTTATGCCCAACTTTAAAGCTTTTTGGGGCCTTAATGTCTTTGGTAAACTTTTCAAAGGCATCAACTTTTTTATAACTTATAGTGCCTCCCTTTTTCCAATTGGTTTGCATTTCTTGGCCAACTTTATAAATGCTTGGGCCATACTTTTTAGTCCTTGAGGTGCTGGTATAGTAAGTTCCAAAACTTCTAAATTGATCAAAGCCATTATTGAATTTTACACTTGAGGGAGTGTCCCTTACAAGGCCTGCAATTCCAATAGTGGAGGAGACAGGAGCACACCACCCCTTGTCTCTTGTGATACTTGAATCTCCCGTTTTTTCTGCAATAATGGGGGGAAGGGAGCTCGCACCTTGATTCAAAAGTGGCATTTTTGAAAGGACACAAAAACTACTCGAAGGGCAGAGCGGTTTAGGTCCTTGAGAGCTTCCAGGGTTTGTCGCCGGTTGTGAGGGCGGCTTTTGTTTTTTGCAGTAAGTGAAAAAGGGAAGAAGAAAAAGCAGTAAGAGGCTTGTTAGTTTCATCTCAAGGTTCCCCATATTTTATTTAAAACCATGAAGCTGATTAATCCGTGTATTTTAGCACATAGCAACGCTTTCTTTTTTTTTTTCGGCATCAAGAAAAAAGGCCTAAGAAATCAACAGGTTTTGTTTTTTGACAACTTCCATTTTTTTTCGAACAATACGCACAATAAATAAATTTTAACTACAAGGGTTCGCTATGGACAGTTTTGCAAGTTTTTCAGAAGGGTTCGTAAGTTTTGTTTGGGGCTATGGGGCTAGCTTTTTGGGAGGGATCCCCCTTCTTGTGGTCTTTCTTCTTTTAGCAGGTCTCTTCTTTACACTTATTTACCGCTTTCCTCAATTTAGGCATTTTAAACATGCCATTGACGTAACAGCTGGTAAGTATGATAAGCCTGAAGACAAAGGTGAAATTAGCCACTTCCAGGCCCTCTGTGCAGCGCTTTCAGCGACGATTGGTCTTGGAAATATTGCTGGTGTTGCCGTGGCGATTGCTGCTGGTGGACCAGGTGCCGTTTTTTGGATGTGGCTTGCCGCTTTGGTTGGAGCAGCCACCAAGTTTTCATCTATTTCCCTTTCTCTTATTTATAGAGAGGTAAAGGTTGAAGATGGAGAAACTGTTGTAAATGGTGGGCCAATGTACACCATCAAGCAGGGTCTTGGAAAAGCTTTTCTTCCCCTAGCTTTCTTTTACGCCGTTGCCACAATCCTCTCCTCTTTTGGGGCAGGGAATATGTTCCAATCCCAATCCGTAGCTTCCCTTTTAAGCTCAAATGGCGGGATTCCTCCATGGGTAACAGGGATTGTTTTTGCTGCTTTGACAGCGGCGGTTATTTTAGGAGGAATTAAAAGAATTGGAAGTGTTGCCGGAAAGCTTGTTCCGACTATGGTCGTTCTATATTTTGGAGCTGCCGTTATTATTGTCTTAATGAATTTAGGCGCGGTCCCCGCTCTAATTAAGCAAATTTTTGTTGATGCCTTTACGGGAACGGCAGCAGTTGGAGGGTTTACAGGCGTCACCATTCAACAAGTTATTGCCCAAGGGATTCGTAGGGCAGTTTTTTCTAACGAAGCGGGGATGGGGACAGCGGCCATGGCCCATGCTGCGGCAAAATCATCGCCTATTCAAGAAGGGATTGTAGGCTTACTTGGTCCTTATATTGACACAATTGTTGTTTGTACCGTTACGGCGCTTGTTCTCCTTATAACAGGTGAGTGGATGAATGCTGGTGGTACCAATACAGGTTCAGTTCTTACTTCAACAGCTTTCTCGAGTGTTTTAGGTGATGTCGGTGGTTGGATTGTGACGATCACAGTTATCTTTTTCGCCTTTTCAACCATTATTTCCTGGTCTTACTATGGTGAAAAAGGAGTTACTTATATTTTTGGAGATGGAAAAACGGGCGTACTCGTTTTTAGGATCCTCTTTGTTGTTTTTGTCTTTATCGGTGCTGTTAGTAAACTCACCCCAGTTCTCAACTTTTCTGATGCAGTCTTTGGCCTTTTGGCCATACCGAACCTCATCTGTAACTTTCTTTTAAGGGGTAAGTTGGACGAGTCTTTAAAGGAATACGAGTTGGATTTAAAGGAAGGGAAGGTTTAATAACAGTTGCTCTTTCTTTTGCTTTGCAAGGTGCAGGCTGACTAAAAATTTGTTGCAGAAAAGGCCCTATTGAGGGCCTTTTCTAATATAGACTTGCATCGTATTTTCAAAGCTAAAAAACCTAATTATAAGAACTGATGCAAAATTTTGAAAAAGGAATTTAACGTGAAACAAGGAAAATGTTTAACTTACCAAGCTCTGCGTCTTTTTTACGCTCTTATTTCCGCTTGCTTAATTAGTGGATGTGGCTCTGATCAAAGCCCTTTTGAGTCGAAGGAAGATGTTAAGGCACATAATAGGATTGAGGCATCCTTCGAAGTTTTTGAGAACAGAGAAGAAGTGGTTACTGAAGCCCCTGAAGATGGTTTGGAAGACGGGCTTGATTCAACCTCCAGAGGCGGCATCACAATTTCTAAAGACAAGTACAGTCTTTCCATAAATGAGGATGCCCTTAATAAAGAGTTCCTCCTCAAGGTCAATATGGTCTACCTTATTCCCATACCAACCTTTAATGGACTTAAGACAAGGGTTGTTTCCTTCAAAAAAAGAGGAGAGTCCCTTTTTCTCCTTGAATCTACAAAGGGCCATACAATTACAACTGATATACCCCAAAAGATTATTCTAACCGAGTTTCCTATTCAAGAAGAAGTCGATGGAAAAATTATTTTTGATTTTAATGTTGGGATGCAAACTCTTTTTGTAGGCAATGACTGGAGGGCCAGCGATGATGGAGGTCGTTTTTATCAAGCCGAGTTTCAAGCCGTTGATTTAGAGTACGGCTACATTGAAGAAGCTTCTTTAAATAGAAAAAAAGAAGAGCTTTTTATTAGGCAAGTTGCTCAATTAGATAATGAAGGAAATAGAGAGTCCGTGGAGGTCCGCTATTATTTTTCTCCTTATAGACCAGATCCTTCTTTTAAACCAAAAGAGTCAAAAGGTTTTGATAAGGTTGGCTTTTTTGAAGTCGCGCCCTTTAATAAACTCGATGGTTCAACAGTCGTCCATGCTTCAAAGTTCCACTCCAAAAAGCCCATTGTATTTGCCATTAGTTCAAATACACCTAAAGAGTATAGAGATGCGGTAAAAGAGGGGGTTCTCTATTGGAACAAGGCCTTTGGTCGTGAGCAAATTAAAGTTATCATGGCGCCTTCTGGCGTTTCGGCCCCTCATCCTGACTACAATGTCATTCAATGGGCCAATTGGGACCAGGCCGGCTTTGCGTATGCTGATGCCCAAATGGACCCAAGAACAGGACAGATCCTCCACGCGCAAATTTTTCTAACGAGTAGCTTTGCCTTTGGAGGTGTTGAAGAGGCGAGAGAAGTTTTAGAAGAACTAAAAAAGAAACGGTCTAGGAGAGTATCCCTCAAAGGCTTTCATAAACAACCTATGTGTCATTACGGGCTTGAGCAAAAGTTAAAAAGGGACTTGGCCTTTCTTCTCGCTTCTCCTCAAAAAGACGAGGTCTTAAAGAAAGTTTCAAAAGACTATGTAAGAGAACTCGTGGCCCATGAGGTAGGACACACTTTGGGTTTAAGGCATAATTTTGCTGGAAGTTTAGGCCAAAATTATTCATTAAAAGAAAGGAAGTCATTAAGGGCCTCTTATTTTAAAACGGGCCATGTGCCCAAAAACCTAACTCCAACAAGTTCGGTGATGGAATACCAGATGTTTTTTGAAGGCGCTCTCACTGGTCATATATTAAAAAAGAATCAAAAAGCATTTTCTTATGATGAATTAGCCATTCAAAATCTTTATGACGGGAAAAAAGTCCCTTTGGAGGGGGGCCCTCTTTTTTGTACAGACTCTCATCTAGATAATGACCGCTTTCATGACTGTGACGTTTTTGATGCTGGCAATGAATTTGCGGGTTTCATCGCATGGAATTTGGAGAGTGAGTTAGACTTTTTACCTCACAGACTCATAAGTTCTTTTGTAAGGTCTACGGTTGGTGGTGTAAATAGTAGGCCAAAAGGGCTTAGAAAGACCCTTCTTTCTCCAGAAAATATAGCTAAAAGTGTATTCTCCCTCCATTACAGTTTTGTTAGATCCTTGACCGAGGAAGGGCGTTTTCTAAGAATTAGGAGGAAGTACCCTGTCATTGGAGAGCTTGAAGAAGAAGAGGTAAGAGAAGCCGAACTCGACTTTTTGGCCGGGCAATGGGAGTCCCTTGGAAAAGAATCCAATTCTCTCCTTTTTCCTGATTTCGGTCGGGACTTCATAGAGAAAGAAATAAAAAGGTTTGAAAAGGTTTTGGAATTAAGGTCTGGTGGAGTTGGCCCAGGAGGAAAAGCATACTCATGGAGTGACGAAGATATTAAATTTATTAAAATGAAGGTCTCCAGCTTTTATAATTACTTAGAGAAAGAGCTTCAAAAGCAAAAATTGGTTATCTTTAGGGGAGCACTCTCTCCATTTGAAGCCTACTTAGGAAGAAAGGGATTCCGTTCTAAAACAAGCATTTTTGAGTTTCACCCTGTCGTTGAAAGTTTTGAGGAGCTAGTTTTAAATTCCATTAAGAGAATTCTGTACGAAGAGTTAGATGACAAAATGTCCACTACAGTCACAGTTAATGTTAAAGAGGGTGACAAAAAGGTAAAGAAGAGCCTTTCAGTTGATTTGCCTTATTATTTTTATACTCACGATTTAAGGTTGTCCGCCGCTAAGGTTTTAAGTCAGCTTAAGGGAAAGGACTCTCTTTTGGGGTATTATGCCAAAAAGGATCTTAAGGACTCATTTAATGAAAAGATGAAAGAAATTTTTGGGGATCATAAGCTGTCTCAAATCCTTGTAGAATCTCTTTCAAAAGCTGCGCATAGGTGGGTAAAAGCGAACCGCCAAGTTAATAATTTTGTAAAGAAATAGAATAACCAAACTAAAAATTTCGAATCGAGAAGGGCCTTAATAAAAGGGCCCTTACATCCAGTCATTAAGTTTCCAAAATGTGTGTTTAAGGCAAAGCTCTTTATCAATTCCTCTTTTAGGCTTGCATTCCCTGTTGGCCTCTTCCCATTTTGTGGAACAATTTTTTTTACACCTTCCTTCATGTGTTTTGGGATATTCTTTGCCACCGCAGGAATATAAAAAGATAAAAGTCGTTATGAGGAGGCAATTGAAGTAAAAATTGGAAGTTTTTTTCATTACATACACCAGGGCCAAAACATTAAACAAAATCTCTCTCTTTTTACGGAAAAAAGGATTTTAACTTAAGTGTGTCAAAGAATTACTTTAGATTGGTGAAAAAGTTTCCTCAGGAAGGTTTTTTGAATGTGAGGTTAAAGCATTTTTGTTCTCTTTTAAGGTACTTTTTTTCAAAATGTGTTCTCGGGGGAAAATTATGAGGAATGGTTTTGTATTCGAGAGCTTCAAGCTCCCAAACGTTAGTCATCCATTCATAGCATTCTTCAGCATAAAAAGATTCATTAGTAGCAAACTCAATAATCCCACCTGGAACCATAGTTTCTAAAAGTTTTCCCATAAAGGGCATGGCATGCCATCTTTTGTTTTGGTCAGATTTTTTTGGGTTAGGGTTTGGGTAGAGGATGAAGTATTTATGAATGGTCTCTTTTTTTATCAGGTGAGTTATGAAATGAACTGCATTATCATGAAAGGGGTATAGGTTTTCAGGGCACTGGTGGTTAAGGTATCTTTTATAAAATTTGGAAAATTTATTAGTCGTTTGTTCAATGGCAATCATCTGGTGCTTAGGGTTTTGTTTAGAGAACTGTAGAGGATGAAAACCCACGCCACAGCCTATTTCAAGAAAAAGAGGCATTTTTCGGTCAAAACTAGGCAATGATTGTGTTCTTGGTTTGGGTACATTTGAGCTAATAAATCTTCTTTTTAAATTCATTGGTTTTCTTTTTCAAATTTTTTCAATTTTCTAAATTCTTAATCTGCCTTTTAGAAAATGACAACAGTTGTTTCATTATATAAATAAAGTTTATTTAAAAAGCTCTATGGAAACTTTTCATTAAATACTGTTTATTATTGGATCTTACACCTTTTTCTGGTTTACTGAGCTAAGTTTAATTTAAGGGTTTAAATGAAGCCTTTTTGGAGATTTGAATTATGACAAAATTAGACATTATTAAGCTTGAAGAAGGCGAAGTAATTTTTAGAGAAGGTGAAGTAAGTAGGCAGATGTACTTTGTTAAGTCTGGAAAACTAAAAGTAACAAAAGTCTTCGATGGTGAAGAAGTTGTTTTAGGGTTTGTAACACCTGGTGAAATTGTAGGAGAGATCTCTTACTTTGATAAAAAACCCCGCTCAGCAAGCGTTTATACGGTTGAAGAAACTGAGTTGGCCGTTATCCCTTCAGAAAAGTTTCAAAAGCTTTTTCAAGAGCTTCCAGCTTGGTCTCAGGCACTAACTAAGTCTTTGGTGAAAAGAGTAAGAAGTCGTAATGATGAGGTATCATTATAAAAAAATGAAAAAATAAATCGATGATTTTAAAGCATTAAAATAATTAAAAGGGCCTTAAATAGAGGCCCTTTTTTTTGTCTTTTTTTCAGATGTTTTAACTTTTTTTCGGACAGGTATTAGGAATTATAGGTTTTTGTTTCGCTTTATATAAGTTGAGTCCTTATGTTCTTAAAGCATGATTCTATTGATTGAAGGATTGACTGAACTTAGATTGAGCTTATTGAATAACTTTATAAAGGTTTTGCTCTACCCCGATTCCTTTAAGTTCGAAGCGACCAGCTTTTTCAGTCATTTCTTCAGGGAGAAGGTCACAAAGCTCTCCAGAAATAAAAACATCCCCAGCGCTACAAACGGACTCAATTCTTGAGGCGATATTAACGGTTGGTCCAATAGAGGTGTAATCTGACCTTTCAGGGCAGCCAAATGTCCCTACTACGAGGGGTCCTTGGTGGATACCAATCCTCATTTTAAGGGTTGGGATATCTTCTTCGTTCCACCTATTGTTTAAATCGACCATTTTGGCCTGCATCTCTTTGGCACAAGCTGCTGCTCTTAAGGCCTGCTCTTTTGGTAAAAGAGGTGTTGGAGCTCCAAAGATAACCATGATGGCATCTCCTATAAATTTATCTATAGTACCACCATGTTTGTAAATAATTTGAACCATCTCTGAAAGATAGTCATTTAAGAGTCTTGATAGTTTTGAGGCCCTTATGTCCCCACTCAACTTGGTAAAGCCTACAATGTCAGAGAATAGGATTGTTCCTACAATACCTTCTGGTTTTTGCTCAAGGCTTGTTTCCCCAGAAATAATTTGCTCAACGAGATCAGGTGGTAGGTAACGCTTCAAGACTTTTTCAGTAAGTTGGTGGTTTAAGGCCTCAACTTCTTTTTCCCTATTTTTAAGAGAGAGGAGGTTTCTTACTAGACTGACGAGTTCCTGGTCATTAAAAGGTTTACCAAGAAACCCATCTGCACCGACTTCAATACCCATCATTTTACTGTCTTCATCGCTTTTGGCCGTTAATAGAATGATAGGGATAGAGGCAAAGTTCGGCTCATTTTTTAACTGTTTTATCATTTCAGGACCGCTCACTTTTGGCATCATCCAATCACTGATGATGATGTCTGGTTTATGGGCCTTGGCCATTTCAAGTCCTTGTTCACCATTTTGTGCCAAAAGAGTCCTGTAGTTATGTCTTTTAAGAGCTCTAGAGATGAGTCCTCTCATATCTTTGAGGTCATCTACAATTAAGACTGTTTGCTGCTTACTTATTATTTCAGAGGAATCAACTTTTGAATCTATTGATTCCATTTGTTCGTCTTCATCATTTTGGTCTGCAACGCCATTTAAATGCCATTGTTTAATCTCATGATTCTGGATACTTAGGTCCTCTTCCAAGTGGGGTTTTGTGCACTCTGGGAAACTTACCCAAAATAGGGAGCCTTTTCCTTCCTCACTATCAACGCCAACAATTCCTTTCATATGCTCGGCGAGTTCTTTTGCAAGAGCTAAACCAAGCCCAGTTCCTTCAAACTTTCTTGTGTCGGAGTCATCAACCTGGCTAAAGACTTGAAATAATTTATTTTGATTACTTTTAGAAATTCCTCTTCCCTCATCTTTAACTGAAACCTTAACTTCCCCTTCTTTATTGGATAGGCCCAATGTGATCATAGACTTTTCAGGTGAGTATTTAAGAGCATTGGATAAATAATTAAAAACTATTTTTTCGAGGGCATCAATTTCTCCCTGGATAAAAAAGTCTTTTGAATTGAGGTCTGTGTTTGAGAAATCCTTGCCATTTAAAGTGACTTTAAAGGCGATGTCCTTGATAGAGCAGCTTGATTTAAACATATCAGCGCAGTTATTAATAAACTTAACTAAGTTAACTTTACTTAGGCTTAGCTCTTTTTTCCCTGCAGATAACTTTTGAAAATCTAAAAGCTGATTGACAAGTCTGTATAGGCGCTTTGTATTTTTATCTGCAACTTGAATATCCCTATCCTCATTGTAGCGCTTTTTAAGGCTTTCTAAAGGGTTCATAATGAGGGTTAATGGTGTTCTTAACTCATGGGAAATATTTTGGAAAAAAGACGTTTTTTTCTGGTCCAAGTCTTGAAGTTGTTCCGTTTTCTTTCTCAGTTCTACTGTTTGTCTCTCAACTTCTCTCTTCAGGTTTCTGGCGGCCCTTTCTTCTTTCAGGAGGGCCTCTTTTAAAATAAAGTTAAACTTATCAGCTAGTCCAATTGATAAAATAACAAGCTCAAGAGCATTCCCTATAAGCATTGAGTTTTTCGTAAGAAAGTTTGTTGGCAAGACGCCAATAACTGCAAAAACTGTAATCAGCGTTCCAAATATCCATAAACCAAAGGCAACGACGAAGTGTTTAGCTGGCCTGTATCTCATTCGGGATCTGTAAATGCCTGAAAAAATGACGATTGGGGTGACGATAAAAATGGCACCTAGAAAAAACTTTAACCCTAAACTATAGGGAAGGATTGGCGTAAGGATGATTAAAGTAAGACTGACCCATGCAAAACCTTTGAGTAATTTATAAAGTTTAGGAGTAGCCTTTTCAAGTTTAAGAAACGTAATGGTGAAGAGGCTTAGAAAAAGACTTGTAAATAAAGAGACTATGGCAAAGCCTTTATTATTCATCCAGTGAAAGTCTTTAAAAATAAACTTTTGGGCAAAACCAAGGTTAATCGCTAAGGCAAAACCAAAGGTAAGGACATATAAAACGTAGTAAAGGTAACCCTTTTCTTTAGTCGATAGGTAGAGGACAGAGTTAAGGGCAATGATTGTTAAGATAAGCCCAAAAAAGAGTCCCATAACATAGTTGTCTTTGGCCTCTTCTTCTGCAAAATGGGTCGGGGTTGTTAAGGTGAAAAGCATTCTATTAACAACACCAGTTATTTTGACATAAAAAACAGTGACCTTATTTACAGGGGCATCTATGTGAAAAGAAAAAGAACGAGCGTCTACTTCCCTAGTTTTGAAAGGGAAAAAATCTCCAGTGGTTGAGCTCCTCCATTGACCTTCTGTATTCCGGTAAACAGTGATTTCATCTTGTGTGTAGTTTTGCTGGTGAAAAAGCCAGCTTTTTTGGCTTTTTGTATTATTTAAGAGAGTTACTTTTGCCCAAAAGTTTGCTTTTTTAAAGCCAAAACTTGGAACCTCTTTTTTACTTCTTTTGAATTGTTTAGCGTATTTAGAACTTAGAATATCTTTAATGGTAAGCTTTTTTGATTCATCTTCTAAAAGATCTATTTTAAGGCCAAGCTCATAGTAATTCTTCCCCTCGATTAATTCAATGGCCCTATGGGGGTCAAGCGGTTGCTCTGCATTCCCACCAAATGCTAAGAAAAATGTTAAAAGAAGAGAGAGAAGGTATTTCACATTTAATTCCAAAATATAAAAAGGTTTTTAAAGTTAGGGCCTCAAAGTCTAAGAAATCAGAACTAAAACATTATTTAATAATCTCTAAATAGTTCATTTTAGGAGTGAAGGAAAGAATTTTAGGTCCAGTTAGTACAAATTACAGGGTGTGTCAATTCGGCCCATGGAGGTTTCTACCCAATTTCTATGAACCAATAAAATTTATTGTTTCATTTCTTTAGGAAAAATCGAATTTAAAACGGACCTATAAATAAAAAATAAATCATAGAAGTAGAGGCCTAAAGTTTTTTAAAGATAGTGTCTTTTATACTAAAACTATCTTGAAAGTATTTCAGCTAGGTAATGGATGATTCATATCAATTTAAAAAGAGTGATATCTATTTAAAGTTAAATCAAAAAGAGAATTAAGTTTTTTATGATAAAAACACCATAATAGGTTTCAAACCTGTTTTGAATTTTACCGTTTTCTCTTATCTCAATACCCTGTCTTGAGAAAGCAGAAGAGAAGTAAAAAGTTTATATGAAAAAAATAAGGTTTAAATGAAATTTCCTCAGGAAATAAAACGTTTTTTTCACAATCTAAAAAATAAAAAAAATATTTTTTAACCATATATTTGAAAAAAAAAAAATGTATAAAAGATGTATAATAAATTCAGGTTCAATTATTTTCTTAAGTGAATAAAGAAAAAATGATTATAAAATTATTTTGCTTTACTTTTTTATTTCTGAGTACAGCGCTTTTAGGCACTGAAAAAAGTCAGGTCATTCATCTAACAAATAATTTAGAATCAATTCGGATAAGTTCAAAAATATCCTATTTTGAAGACCCAACAAAAAAACTTAAAATAGAAAATATATTAACTAAGGATATTCAAGAAAAATTCATACCTTTAAAAACAAATTTTCCAAACTTGGGTATTAAAGATCGCTATTATTGGTTAAAGTTAAAGGTTAAAGACCTTAGTGAAGATAAAAGATGGGTTTTATCTTACGACTTTGTCACTCAAGATCACATTTGGTTTTATCAAAAAGATAAAAAAACAGGAAAGTATGGAGAAGAAAAAACCGGTGATTATGAAGCTTTATCGAAAAGACAATTCGAAGTAGACGGCTTTAACTTTTTTTTAAAAACTTCTAAAGAAGCGGAGGATGTCTTTTACTTTAAAATCGGTGGCTTTGCAAAACAACCGGTTCTGATCATTTATTCATATAAATCTTTTGCAGAAGCGCAGTCTAAAAATAATCTTGTAAAAGGATTAGTTTTGGGGACTCTTACCCTGATGGTTTTCTTTATCGGTTATTTGGCAGTATTTGAAAATGAAAAAGTCTATTTACTTTATTTTAATCATGCTTTTTTTATGGCAATTTGTTTGTCCTTGGGGCTTGGGATCCTGCCAGTTTATATAACGAAAAATATGGTTTTTTTCAATAATACAGGTATGGATATCATACTAATCATTTCGATGGTTTCTTTAGTTTATTTCTTCCAAAATATTTTAAAATCTGAAGATTCCTTTCGTGGAAAAATAATGATCCTTTTTTTTAATTTCTTAAAATCTCTTACCATCCTTTTACTTATTTTAATCCTTTTTATGCCTCGTGCGATTGCAGCTAAATACATCGTTTTATCAATTTTTATTGTTTACCCCGCACTTCTTATTTTTTTACTTTTAAATTTAAAAATAAAAAATACGGACAAGTTCTTTCTTTTTCTGGGTCTTTTTTCAACCGTTGCCGCAGGATTAATTTTCGCACTCGTTGTTTTAGGTCATATTCCGAGTAATTTTTATACCCGTCATACACCTATCATGGGTTTCTTTTTCGAGGTTTTTTTCTTAACGATTGGTCTTCTTCTAATTCAGGAAAGAAGAAAAAAAGAAAATTATCAAGAAAAAATTGATGCTAAGTCAAAGATTATCGATTTAATGAAAGACCAAAAAGAAATTCAAAAAAAGTATCATAAAGAGAAAAACGAAAGTTTAAGAAAACAAGCACAGCATAATTTAATATCAACAACCCATCTTTTAAAGGAGAAGACAAAAAAAGTTGAATTTGAAATTAATGAAATTAGAAAGAAGAGCTTGGAAAGAGAACTTTTCTTGGCAAGATTAGGCCATGATTTGAGAAATCCACTTAATAATATTACAAGCTTTGTTCATATTTTAGAAAATTTCGATTTAGAAATTAATCCTGAGGAAAAGATGCTCTATCTTAAAAATATTCGTAGCAGTTGTAGAGAAATAATGGATTTGTCCAATGTCGGAGATTCAGTTTTTCATGATGATGTGGAAAGCAAAAGTGTAGAAAGAAAAGGAATTGATTTGGGATATATTTTAAACGATTTAATTTCTTTCTTTAATTACAAGGGGAAGGATAAGAATATAACATTTAATCTTAAATACGAAAATAAAGGACTTCCTTCTCCACTTGTATTAGGGGCTAGGAAAATAAGAGAAATTCTCCAAAATGTATTTAATAACTCTTTGGAAATTTCTAATAAGGGCGGTAAAATTAACGTCCATGTTTCTTTTGATAAGGTTAAAGAG
>DKQD01000142.1 GCA_002474345.1 Bacteriovoracaceae bacterium UBA7317 | reverse complement strand
AATAAGAAAAAAGAGAATCAAAAACTCATTCAGGCGGGCAAGGACAACTTTTTTACAAAGACCTATGAAAATACAATTGACCAACTACCGAAAAACTTTATTCTTTATGTCTCCCATCTATACCGTTATAAAAATATCATTAATCTTTTGAAGGCCTTTCATTTATCGAAAAAAAATATCGGCCCTACCGTAAAGCTTATTATTGCAGGAAATATCGTCGACCCAGACTACTTTAAATCCATTCAAAATAAAGTTTCTGAACTTGGTCTTGAAAATGATGTTATTTTTCTAGGAGAAGTTGATAAAGAAAAGTTAAAGCAACTCTATTCCTTTTGCCAATTTTTGATTTTTCCCTCTCTATGTGAAAGCAGTGGTTATGCACTTATCGAGGCCATGAGCTGTGGGGCGCCTATCACTTGCTCTAATGTAACAGCAATCCCAGATACATGTGCAAACTCGGCCCTCTACTTTTCACCAGATGATGTCCGTCAAATGGCCGATTCAATAAGCTCTTTATCTAATAATGAAAACCTTAGAAAAGAGTTTGCTGAAAAATCTTTAAAGAGGGCCCAAGAACTTCCTGATTTTAAAGAAGTAGCCCATGAACTGGCGCTTATTTTTGAAGAGCTACACGTCCAATAAAGTCATCTCCAGAGAGCTTTCAAACTGATTTTTAAATTCTCCTTCAATAACTAATGAATTGGTTTCTATTTTTTTGTTAAAGGCAGGATAATAAAAAGACTTTTCCAAACCAAACTGATCCTTTCCTTTTATAATAGCAAGCGGCTTTTGATTGTCGAATAAAAGAATATTTTCTCCTTCCTCTTTTATAGAAATTGATGGATGGAGGTGAAAATAGATCTTAACACTTGAGTTCTTTGGTGAATTTATAAAGTCTTTAATCCGGATAGATTTTCCATCAAAATCAAAGGACCTCTGGTGCTGAACTTTTTTATGAGAATAATCTTTTCTAACAGCTCCAATATTGAAAGAGTCGTTATCAAAGTTTACTTCTTTGACCTTTATTTTTTCTCTCCTACCTACCCTAAAGGCGGACCAGATTTCGCTTGAATCCGTATTGTTAATAAAAGAGGTGTTATGAGAAATATTGGACCTTTGCTTATTTCTCAGCTGACCAACTTCATAAGTCGATATTCCAAGATTCACAAAAATTCTTTTTTTAAAAATACTGAGCTCGAAGCTCAAAGAATCACAATGGGCATGACCTGGCAAATAGCGAGGACCAATGCTTCCAATATCTGCAATGAAAAAAAAGTTTCTATTTTTAAAAGAAAAGTAACCCGAGTCTTTATAATAATTAGTATTGGGCCCTTCTATTTTTTTTTCTAAAACGTTCTCTGCATAAGATTTAAGAAGAAGCGGAGCTTTTGAAATCTCCAAACAGGAGTCATTAAAAAAAGAAATGTCTTTATCAGGATGAGAAAATGCCTGGTAAATATTAACTCCCTTAAAAACAATTTCATCCCATTTTTTTGGATAGGAATAGTTATACCTTTTAGAGAAGTTAATAAGGTCAATCATGCCCTCACACAAAATGCCGTGATACATGGGAGATTTTTCAAAGTGCCCACCATCTTTTAAAAACTGCTCAGGTAACTCTCTTTCAAAAATTCTCAATCCTTTCTTTAAAAGCTTTGAATCATTAAAGAAGAGTCCTGAAATAAAAAGGGCCTTGGCATTTTCAAAGAGATGGTTCCCCAATAAGTGCCACTCAACTTTCTTTGAAAGCAAATATGCTTGTGACTTCAGAGAAACTAAAATGTTCTCATCATGAACCTTTGTAAGAAGAATCCACTTTATCCAATTAACAATTCTCAGGGAAAGGGGATACGCCTCAAAAGGTATATCTTTATGAGTAAAGTTCTGCAAAGACCAATCTTTAATCAATTGATAATGCTCTTTCTGAAAATCTAGATAATCATCTCTTAAGAGGTCCTCAAAATAATGAAGGTTATACATCCAGAGCTTTGAGGAATTGTCACCGACCCAAAAACTTTTTTGGTGTACCTCTAGATCCCTTTCCTGATTTAAAAATGATATCTTTCCTCTTAAAAAATCAATATGTGGACTTTTCGTTAAAAAATGAACACCTTCTTTATTTTTAGCGACCGTTGGATTGACGAACTTCTTCCTTGCCTGAAGTTTAGGTCTCATCAGTTTAAACTTTATCCTCCCTAAAATTTGTATCATCTTCAAAAATTTTAGGGTGTGGAAATAAATTAATAATTTTTTCATAGTTTTTGGGCCAAGTCCAAGGAGACCTTACTCACTTCATAAAGCTCGCTAAAAGGAATAAGTTCTTTATCTCCCTTTAACGCCTCTAAAAAGGAGCTTATCTCATTTTCATGCCCTTTATCTTGATTTAAACGGGATTTCTTTTTAAAGTCTTTAAAACCAAACCCTTGAAGTGTTTTAAAATTGCTTAGAGATAAGATTTTACCACCACAAAAGACCTCTAATCTTTCTTTTGGAAAACTCTTGTCTCCATTAGCAAAATAATGGACGGTCCCGATAGAGCCATCTTCAAAGTCAAGTTGAATACTAAAAGTATCCTTTGATGTTCCTATAGCATTAGAAACCTTGGCCTCAATGATAGGCGAAGCTGATAAATACCTTAAAAGATCAACGAAGTGGCAGCACTCTCCAACAAGCCTTCCACCACCAATAGATTTGTCCTGAGTCCAATGATCACTATCAATCTTTCCAGCATTAACAGTATAGATAAAAGACTTTGGAGTATTGTAATCTTTTAAAAGAGACTTGATTTTTTTTACGTGAGGAGAAAAGCGCCTGTTAAAACCTACCATTAATTGGAGAGGTTTTTTATTTTGAAAATAAACTTCTTTAATCTCTTCTAATTCTTCAATTGTTAAGGCCAAGGGCTTTTCAACAAAAATGTTCTTACCCTTTTTTAACGCCTCTAAAACAAATTGTGCGTGGGTATTATGAGGAGTTGAAATAATGACTGTATTAATATCGGGGTTATTAAAAACTTCTTTGGTATCTGTTGTCGTTTGAGAAAAACCCCAGCGCTCCCCTTCAAAGTGGCTCCGCACACCTGAGCTTGAAGCGATTGTATGTGTAAAGGCATTTTGCTTCTTTAAAGCTGGTAAGAGTGTTGACTTTGAAAAATTCCCACAACCAATAAGGGCGACTGAAATATCTTCTATTCCTTTCTTTTTTAGTGGATCTAAAACTGTCACTCTTTTTCTAGGATCGACTTCTTCATCATACTTAATGAGGATCCCCAAACTCCCCTTATCATCAAGCATTTTTTGATAAAGCCCCGGACACTCTTCTAAGAGGACTTCTTTTGAGAGAAGTTTAGAAGTATTAATTTTTTGTCCGTTCATCAAATTAAGGACAGCTTGAAAGTTTCTTTGCTCTGTCCAGCGGACAAATCCAATGGGGTAATCCAACCCTTTCTTTTCATAATTATTATCATACCGGCCAGGTCCATATGAACAGGATACCTGAAAGCTCAATTCTTTTTTATAGAAGTCATCCCTTTCAATATTAAGTTTTGTCACCCCTACAAGAATAATCCGCCCCCGCTTGCGGCACATTTTTGGGGCCTCTTCAATTGGGTCATTACTTGTCGTCGAAGCTGTTATTAAAACAGCATCGACTCCATGTCCTGATGTTTCCTCTAGGGCAAATTGAACGGGATCAACTCCACTTCCTAACGTAAAGGCCTTGGCTCCATACTCTTTAGCGAGGTCAACTTTTTTAGGATCGAAATCGTAACCGATGACTTCTACACCATTGGCCTTCAATATTTGAATAGTTAAAAGTCCAATAAGACCTAAACCAATCACAACATAAGTTTCTCCGAGAGTTGGATTTGAAAGCCTGACTCCTTGGAGCGCGATAGAGCTAACAACTGTAAAAACTGCTTCCTTTGCCTCAACACCGTCGGGAACTCTAGCACAAAGGTTTTCTGGGACCAGAACCATTTCTGCGTGGGGACCGTTAGAAACAACTAAGTCACCCTTTTTAAATTCTGTAACACCTTCACCCACCTCAAAAACCTGGCCGACATTCGAATAACCTAAAGGGAGGGGCTCATTTAACTTTGACATAACTGCTTGAACAGTCGGTCCTATACCATCATTTTTAACTTTATTGAGGACTTGTTTCACTTTGTCTGGTCTTTGACGGGCCTTATCCAAATAATTGGCCTTCCCAAAATTAAGAAGCATTTTTTCGGTACCCAGTGATACGAGAGAATAGAGAGATTTTATGAGGACATGACCTTTTTTCACCTGAGGAACTGGAAGCTCCGGTAAATAGATCTCACCCTTTTTTAAATCTTGTAAAACTTGCCTCATATGATTCCTCTTCTTTGGCCTTCAATGGTTCAATAAGTATAAATTTTCTATTCCTCTACTTTTTGACAGCAACAAACTCAAGGTTTTTTCCCAAAAATCCAGAAAAGAAGAAGTCCAGTTTTTTGGAAATTGGGAATATAAACTTGTCATAAAATCTAACTTTTGATGAATCTAAATCACCACTTTTATTTCCTAAAAGCTTGTAAGCAAGTGCTGCAAAAAATCCTAAGCTATCAACATATTCACTTTTTTTAATCTCAAACCCAGATTTAATAAGGAGGTCCCGGAGGTTTCCTTTAGAATACCTTCTGTAATGACCAACTCTTTTATCAAAACTTGAATAGAGCACATTAAAAGCCGGTACATAGAGGTAAAGAACGCCTGAAGGCTTTAATTTAGTGTACATATCCCTCAGAGTTTTGAAATCATCCTCTATATGCTCAAGTACATTGAGAGAATAAATAAAGGAAAAAGAGCCGTCAGTATATTCCCCAATATCAGCTTTAACAGTAAACCCTAAACTTTCTAAACGCGTTTTTAGATCCCTATCTATTTCGACACATTTAGCTTCAATATTTTCCTCTTTCAGCATTGATGACATAGTCCCAAGACCCGTCCCAAAATCCAAAACATTGCTTTTATCTTTTAGGTTTGATTTTAGTCTTTTCTTTAAATAATTATTGTAATTAATGGAAGAATCGAGTTGCTCTAAAACATTGACTCCCAGGTATTTAAAATCCATTTTTGACACCTCTCACTAAATCGTCTTCAATTTAAACTGAAAGACGACTTGTTAAAGTTTTTTAACCACAATTCTACACATAAAACTCCATAGAGAATATAGGATGCATCAACTTTTCCTTTATGATCTAGCTCAAATAATTTTTTAATGCCAGAAACATTAAATATTCCCCTATTTTTAAATTCCGCTGAGTTTATAGTTTCTTCAAACAATGGCTTCAAAGGTCCTCTCATCCAAGATCGTAGAGGAGCGCCAAAGCCCGTTTTTGGTCTATAAATAATCTCAGGACTTAAGTGCTTTTCCATCACCTTCCTAAAAATATATTTGGTCTGCCCTTTTCTTAATTTATAACTTTCTGGTAAAGACCACACAAACTTTACAAGCTCTAAATCGAGAAGAGGTACCCTCGTCTCCACCCCATGAGCCATGGACATTTTATCTGTGTAATTCAGGTTGTGATCACAAAGAAAATGTTTGGTTTCTAAGTAAAGCATTTTTTCTAAAGGTGATGCCCCCTCGGGGACTCTTTTTAAACTGTTTTGCAGTCCCTCTAAAAGGTGCTCATAAGATAATGGCCTTAAAAAATCTGGATCAAAGATCATTTTCTGAGTTTCTAAATCACTCCACAAAAAATAGGAACAAATTCTTAAGTCTTCATTCAAGTGGGCGAATTTGAAGGCCTTACTAATCCTCCTCATCAAAGTATGGCCTTGTGGCAAAAAAGAAGTTGAAGTAGACAAAACACTTCTAAGTTTTTCGGGAAGAAAACTCCAATACTTTTCAAAACCAAGGGCCATATGGCGCCTGTAACCCGTAAAGATATCATCTCCTCCGGCACCAGAAAGAAGGACCTTGATATTTTTTTCTCTTGAAAGCTTCGCTATAAAATAAGTATTTAAAATGGCAGGGTCTGGTTGAGGTTCATCCAAAAAGTAAATGACCTTTTCAAGTTCACTAACAACTTCAGAATCAACGTGGATGATATTTAAGTCCACCTCAAGGTCTTTGGCAGCCTTCTGAGCAAAAGGAAGGTCATCAATAAGACCTTCTTCTCTTTG
This sequence comes from Bacteriovoracaceae bacterium UBA7317, assembly GCA_002474345.1. GTDB lineage: Bacteria > Bdellovibrionota > Bacteriovoracia > Bacteriovoracales > Bacteriovoracaceae > UBA7317. The sequence continues at coordinate 1,646 of DKQD01000142.1, read as the reverse complement.
GTGGTTCGAACACATATCAATGGTAAAACACTGCAATTTTTTGGGTGAAAACTTCCTCGCATAAGCACAGAGAGAACTTGAGTCGAGCCCTCCTGACAAAAAAGCCCCTACCTCAACATCAGAGACCATTTGCCTTTCCACGCTTTTTTCAAGGTGAAAATCTAATTGTTCAACGGCATCAGAAAAACTAATGTTTGTTTTTTTCTGGCCTACAGGGAGGTCATAATAAAACCACTTTTTTACAATTTTTCCCTCTTTGATTATGAAGGCCTCCCCAGGAAGTACCTTCTTAACGCCTTTTAAGAGGGTCTCCTCCCCTGGTGACCATAGAAGAGAAAGGTAATTTAAAGCACCCCGAGGGCTCACCTCTTGCTTAAAATGAGTTAGCTTTAGAAGTGATTTCATTTCACTGGCAAAAAGAAAGTGGTTTTCATCTTGATAATAATAGAGGGGCTTCACTCCCAGAGGGTCTCTTGCCATAAGAAGCGACTTTTTCTTTTTATCCCAAATGGCAAAAGAAAAAATTCCGTTTAAGTCCTTCACCATATCAGGTCCTTTGACAAGATATAGTTTTAAGAGGACTTCAGTATCTGAATGGGATTTAAAGCGGTATCCCTCGGCAATAAGACTTTTTCTTAAGTCCTTAAAGTTATAAACCTCCCCATTATAAATAATGATGGCCTTTTCATTTTCATCAATCATAGGTTGGTGACCAGCACTACTTAAATCTAAAATAGAGAGCCTCGTATGACCTAAGAAAAGACGGTCCCCTTCATCAAACCAATAATCCTTGTGATTGGGCCCTCTGTGCTCAATTGATTCGAGCATAGGAATCATTTTTTCCTTTTGCTCTATTCCAATAGTTCCTACTATTCCACACATACTAACCTCAATACTTTAAGATCTCAGAAGCTCTTCAACCGAAGGGAGCTTATCCAATTCATAATTGTGATCGTAGTGAACTCTTAAAAAAAGCTCAAACTGAAACAAGGTCCACAATTGATGAAAATTAAGTTTTTCTATATTCGTTTTTCTCAAAATATTAGAATCAAAACAAGGGCGCTCTAAAAATCTCTCTGACCTTAAAACTCCCTCAATTTTACTTTTTATGTGTTTTTGGGAAGACCATTCCCTTACAGGTGAATTAAACCCCATCTTTGGCAATTCAAAAACTTCTTTGGGAAGATAGTTTTGAATCACATCTTTCATGAGGCCTTTTCTTCTCCCCTGAGGAGTTCTCGCCGCTTCTTTAATATTAAAAGCATACTCAACAAAGGGATGATGGAGAAAAGGGACTCTTCCTTCCATTGAGTGGGCCATGGTCGCCCTATCAAATAAAACCATGAGGTTTTCAGGAATATACGAATTTAAATCAGCGTATAGCCTGGCCGTTTGGCCGTCTCCTTCAAACCTTTTAAGAAGTTGCCCTTTTTTTGTTTCAAGACCATATTGCTTTAAAAACCTAAGGTCATGAAAAACCTGTGTGTGACCTAAATAGTGTCCAATGGGATCTAATTGGTAAGAGCATGTCCTCATCAATTTTCTTTTAGTCCCCTGCGGAAGAGGGAGGTATTTCAAAAGAGGTAGGAGTGCTTTTTCAAAAGGTTTTACTTTATTTTCTAAAGCACTCCTTACATGGTAGCCAT